>NZ_JBQENU010000010.1:0-35401 GCF_052044605.1 Bacillus sp. 22483
TTCCAGGTGACGAAACAAGACCGAACCGCCAAATATGCCGGCTTTGGCTTTGATGCCTCCATTTGGGAGATGTTCCCGACGTGGATCGCCGGCGCAGAGCTCCATATCATCGACGAAGCGATTCGCCTCGATATGATCAAGCTCAATTCGTATTTTAATCACGAAGGCATCACCATTGCATTCCTGCCAACACAGCTATGTGAGCAGTTTATGTCGATGGACAATCATTCTCTCCGTTACTTACTGACAGGCGGGGACAAGCTAAAACAGGTGAAGCCCGTTCCATACAAACTCGTCAATAACTACGGCCCAACAGAAAATACGGTCGTGGCGACAAGCGGGATCATTGATCCAGATCAAGGCACGCTTCCTATCGGAACAGCGATTGCCAATACTCGTTTTTACATTATGGGTTCGTTATATGACCTCTCGCCGCAAGGCGTACCGGGTGAGCTCGTGATTGCGGGGAAAGGACTGGCAAGAGGCTACTGGAATCTCCCAGAGGAAACGGACAAACGATTTGTCCCAGATCCGTTTTATCCAGGAGAGCGCATGTACCGTACAGGTGATTTGGTGAAATGGACAGAGGATGGCGAGCTGATTTATCTCGGTAGAAAAGACCATCAAGTGAACATCCGCGGCTTCCGGATTGAGCTGTCAGAAATTGAAGCACAGCTCCTTACGCTAAATGAAGTGAAAGAAGCCGTCGTGACAACGGTCAAAGACGCAAGTGATCAAGACGCTCTTGTCGCTTACGTCATTACAGATGCAGAAACGGCTGCGCTGAAAGAAAGCTTAAAGCGCATCTTGCCTGAATATATGGTGCCATCATGGATCATCAAGCTAGACCAGCTGCCAATGACGGCAAATGGCAAAGTGGATCTCAAAGCACTGCCAGCACCTGATATGGAAGCGAATCAAACAGCATACGAAGCGCCAAGAGATGAAGTGGAAGCACTGCTTTGCGGCATTTGGGAAGATGTGCTTGGCGTCAGCCAAGTTGGTATTCACGACCATTTCTTCTTCCTTGGCGGAGATTCGATTAAAGGCATCCAAATGGCAAGCAGACTCACGCAAGAAGGTTGGAAGCTCGATATGAAACTGCTTTTCCAATACCCAACAATTGCGGAGCTTCGCCCATATATCGAAGAAGCGGACCTTCTCACAGCCGATCAGTCAGCTGTCGAAGGAGAGGTTATTTTAACACCGATACAGCGCTGGTTCTTTGAACGGAACTTTGATCACCAGCACCACTGGAATCTCTCAATGATGCTTCATGCACCAAAAGGGTTTGACTTGGCTGTCACAGAAGAAGTTCTGCAAAAACTGCTCTCACATCATGATGCACTGCGCATGGTGTTCAGACAGGAGCATGATGACATGCTGCAATACAATCAGCGGGAGTTGACAGAACCATTTTCAATTATTTCTTGTGATGTTTCAAAAGCGCAAGATGTGAAACAGGCGATTTCCACATACGCCAATGAGTATCAGCGTCAACTGAATCTTGAAAAGGGTCCATTGATGAAAGTGATTTGTTTCCATACAGAAAACGGTGATCACTTACTCATCATCACACATCATCTTGTGATTGACGGCGTTTCTTGCCGGATTTTACTAGAAGACTTTATGTCTCTTTATCATCAGGCAGAAAAAGGAGAAACGATGGTTCTGCCGCCAAAAACGCACTCTTTCAAAGAATGGGCAGAAGCGATTGAACGATATGCGCAGTCACAGCTGCTAAAAAACCAGAAGGAGTATTGGGCAGCGATTGAAAATAGACCGTTTACGACTTTACCTGTTGACCATGAAGTAAAAGAAAGAAAAGTCGCGGATACGAAAGCGGTCAAAATGCAGCTGACAGAAGCAGAAACCGAGCATCTGTTAACGAATATCCATCTTCCGTACACAACAGAAATGAATGATATTCTTCTATGTGCGCTCGGGCTGGCCGTTCAGGAATGGACAGGTCAATCTCATGTACATGTACAGCTTGAAGGTCATGGAAGAGAGGACATTTTATCAGGATTAGATATATCCCGCACAGTTGGCTGGTTTACGAGCATGTATCCAGTCGTTCTTGAAGCGAAACCGAATCAGACCATTGCAGACGCTATCAAAGGAACGAAAGAGATGCTACGGCGTGTACCGAATAAAGGGATTGGTTACGGTATTTTAAGATACATGACACCATCCGAACCGTCAGTCAAACACGTGCAGCCTGAAATCAGCTTGAACTATCTTGGGCAGATTGATCAGGAAGTGACGACAGAACTCTTTGGGCCCTCAACCTATGATATGGGCCGTCAAGCAAGCCCTGAATCTGAAGCTGTTTATAAGCTGAACCTCAGCGGTCTTGTTCAGCACAATCAATTCATTCTGTCGTGCTCATATTGTGCAAGTGAATATGAAGAACAAACGATACAGCAGTTCATCGCATTGTTGAAGGAGAAAATCAGATCCATCATCACCCATTGCTTAGCGCATCAAGAGCGAGAATTTACGCCAAGTGACTTCTCGGCTGCAGACCTTGAAATGGATGAAATGGACGATATCTTTGACATGCTCGAGGAGAAATTGACTTAACACCACTAGATCAGTCATGAAAAAGGAAAGGAGGAATGAAATAGATGAGTCAATTTAAAAGGGATCAAGTTCAAGATATGTACTATCTGTCACCGATGCAAGAAGGAATGCTGTTTCATACCCTCCATCATCAAGAAAAAGGCTTTTATGTAGAACAAATGGATATGAACGTGAAGGGCACACTTCGGCATGATTTGCTTGAGAAAAGCATGAATATCATCGTGGAACGGTACGATATTTTTCGTACCGTGTTCCTCCACGAAAAAGTGAAGCGTCCTGTCCAAGTTGTATTAAAGAATCGACCTTTCCAGCTTGATGTTGTGGACATACAGGACCTTTCTGAAAGTGAACAGTTTGAACGTATTGATCGTTTTAAACAAAAGGATCAGCTGAGAGGATTTGATCTCTCAAAGGATCTGCTCATGCGGGCCTCTGTTTTTCAAACGGGTCCTTCAAGCTATCGCTGGATATGGAGCTATCACCATATCCTTCTAGATGGCTGGTGTTTTGGTCTAGTTGTGCAGGAATTGTTTGCGATTTATCATGCACTTTTGCATGACATCCCTTACAGGCTGGAGCCAGTCAAGCCATATAAAGAATATATTCATTGGCTGGAAAAACAAGATAAACAAGCCTCACTTGAATATTGGACGCAATCTTTGGCTGGCTTTGAGGGGCAATCGACTTTTAAAGAACAGCGAAAGCAAACAAATGAGCATGAATTAGGCGAAATCGAATGGGCCATGAGTAAAGAAGAAACAGCTGCTTTATCAGAGTTAGCCTTGCAGCAGAATGCCACGTTAAGCAGTGCGCTTCAATCGGCTTGGTCCATTTTACTAAGCAGGTATCAGCGGTCAAATGATGTTTTGTTTGGAACAGTTGTGTCAGGACGTCCGTCGGATTTGGCTGGTGTGGACCGGATGGTGGGGTTGTTCATCAATGTCATTCCAAGACGAATTCAGCTGACAGACCAAATGACGTTCCGTTCTCTATTATCAGAGACGCAGCAGCAGTCTTTAGCGGCTGAACCGCACCAATATATCCCGATTTATGATATTCAGGCTAAGGTAGGTCAGCAGCAGCTCATTGATCATATTGTGGTGTTTGAGAATGTCCCTGCTGCAAAGAAAGACGAGCAGGAGTCACTGCTTGGCTTTACAGTAGAAGACATGAATGTCTATGAAAAATCGAACTATGATCTCAATTTACTGGCGTCGCCCGGGGAACAATTGCAGCTGAAGCTGGCCTTTAATCAGCGTGCATTTGACCCTGCATTTGTCCGTAAATTAAAGGATCAGCTGACCCTTTTGATCAAAGGGGCCATCAAACATCCAGATCAGTCAGTTCATACACTGACACTTGTGACAAAGCAGGAAAAACAGCGAATGTTAGAGGAATGGAATGCACCTGAGCTGGAGCATGATCAGCTTTATTTGACAAAGTGGTTTGAGCATAATGTCCGAAAACAGCCGAATGCAGTGGCATTATCAGCAGGTGATCACACGATGACATATGCGGAGCTGAACGAACAAGCCAATCGACTGGCAAGGCATTTGCAAAAAAATGGGGTGGGTCATCAAACGGTGACCGCCATTTTAGCAGAGCGGACACCTGAACTCATTGTCAGCTTACTCGCTGTCTTAAAAGCAGGTGCCACCTATGTGCCGATTGATCCAGATTATCCAGAAAGCCGTATCCAATATATGCTGAAAGACAGCGGAGCGACGCATCTACTGACTCATTCATCCTTTATCAGTCAGACGAGGTCACTCGCATTTGATGGCACGTATCTTTTTGCAGATGATCAAGAAATTTTACTGATGAGCTCAGAGAATCTGCCACTTGAAGCTGGTTTAGATGATACGGCATACATCATGTATACATCTGGAACAACCGGACAGCCAAAAGGCATCATGACGACCCATTCCAATATTGCCCGGGTGGTCAAAAATACGAATTATTTAACCATTTTAGAAACAGATACATTGCTGTCGTTATCAAATAGCGTATTTGATGGCTTTACATTTGATGTATATGGTGCGCTTTTAAACGGAGCAAAGCTTGTCCTGCCGCAAAAAGAAACCATTTTAGATATGGGGAAGCTCACTGAGTTGATAAAAGGAGAGCATATTTCTGTCATGTTTGTTCCAACCGCTTTATTCCATCTTCTCGTTGATGAAGGAACAGACTGGATGCGCGGTGTGCGTAAGGTGCTGTTTGGGGGAGAGAGGGCATCGGTTCAGCATGTGAGAAAAGCCTTTGATGTGATGGGAAAAGGCAGATTGTTGAATGTATACGGACCAACCGAATCAACGGTTTTTGCCACGTATTATCCAATAGATGAAGCAATCCCTTTAGAGGCACATTCTATTCCAATTGGGAAGCCGCTCAACCAGACGGGCGCTTATATATTGAGTGAGCACAGGCAGCTTCAGCCGATTGGAATGGTTGGAGAGCTTTGTCTGAGCGGCAAAGGACTGGCAAAAGGATATTTGAATCGTCCTGATCTGACAAAACAAGTGTTTATTCCTCATCCTTTCGCTTCGGGTGAGCGCCTGTATCGTACAGGGGATTTAGCTTACTTTCGAGAAGACGGTCTGATTGAGTATGCAGGCAGAGTTGATGATCAGGTAAAAATTCGAGGACACCGTATTGAACTGACAGAAATTGAAGCCAACCTTCTCATGCACCCAGGTGTAAAACAAGCTGTACTCCTAGCGGATCATGATGAAACAAATCATACAAGACTGCTTGCCTACATCACGTGTGATGATGCATGGAAAGGGAAACTCGATGACATCAAATCAAGGCTGAAAGAGCGTCTTCCAGCTTATATGCTGCCTCATGAGCTGATTGAACTGGAGAACCTCCCACTTACGCCAAACGGGAAGGTTGATAAACGCCAGCTACCAAAACCAGAGGCACCGCAAGGAAACCGCCGTGTGAAACTGCCCGCAAATGAAGTGGAACAAAAGCTGCTTTTGATGTGGCGGGAAGTACTTGAACGAGAGGATATTAGCACAGATGACCATTTCTTTGAGCTTGGCGGACATTCTTTAAAAGCGATGTCTCTTTTGTCCAAAGTATCAAAAGAGTTTGAGGTTCAGGTGCCGATCCATTTGTTGTTTGAGACCCCGACGATTGAAGCGCTTAGTCATTATATTCAGCATCAGGACGGGGAAACCGCTGGCTATCTTGTATTCAATGAATCTCAAACATCAACAGTCTTTGCTCTTCCGCCATTACCAGGCTACGGCTTTATTTATCAGGAAGCAGCAAAAACGCTTGATGATGTCCGGTTGATCGCCTTTGATTTTATTGAAACGAATAACCGAATGGCGCAGTACGTTCAGCATATTCAGCACCTTCAGCCAAAAGGGCCGCTGACGTTGATGGGGTACTCAGGCGGATGTTACCTCGCCTTTGAGCTTGTTCAAGCGCTTGAACAAGGAGGACGGACAGTCGAGAAGGTCATCATGATCGATTCCTATAAGAAAATTGGAGAAAGTGATTTAGAAGGGCGATCCATTGATGATGATATTGAAGCGATTGTTCATCAAACGAAACAAAGCGAACTTGCTCAAGGGGAGATCGTTCAAGAAGCGCTTGCCCAAAAGACGCGCGCCTACTATGAAACGTTTGTTAAGGGGGTGAATCAAGGCAAAATACAGGCAGATATTACGTTCATCCAATCTGAAGAACAAATAGCGATCCCGGACTGGATGGAAGAGTGGACACAGGCAACGGCCGGATCTTTTACCCAATACCAAGGCTATGGCCGGCATGCTGATATGTTTAAACATAAAGAATGTGCAGCTCAAAATGCAAAGCTGATCAAACATATTGTCAATCAAACAAATAGAGAACGAGTCTTGTAAACTTTAGATTAGGCAGGATGCAGCCTTGCAGTCCTGCCTAACAAAAAAGGAAAGGAACTCATATGAAACCATCAACCATTAACCAAACGAGTATACATGAATCAATGGATGCGATTTTACAAGATGTAAAGACAACCATTTTACAAACCAACGAAATCGAACGCTTCGCTGTTTTTTCACGTGAAAAAACCATTCGACCGCGGCCGTATCACCTCTCTCATTTATTTCTCGACAAGCACATTGAGCAGGAGGCCGCAGTGGAAGCGATACAGACGCAAACGGCTGTACCTGCTTTGGCCGACATGCCGCCCGCTCTTTCCTATGGAGGGGATCTCGACGTCACACAAGGCGCACAGACCTTACAGGAAGTCTTAACAGAGGCTGCAAAAACGACAAATGGGCTTACGTATATCGTGAATAGCAAGAACGAACTCACACAATCTTATGCACAGTTACAAGGAGACGCCGAGAGGGTTCTGACTGGTTTAAGGGCACTGGGGCTGAAGGCAGGCGATCCTGTTTTCTTTCAATTCTCATCGAATCATGCCATGGTCACTGCCTTTTGGGCATGTGTATTAGGCGGATTTGTTCCAACGCTTGTGTCGGCTGCCCCAACCTATCGGGAGATGAATGCTGCAGTGAAGAAGCTTCATCATGCTTGGAAGCTGCTCGAGCATCCACTCATCCTAACAGATGACTCACTGATCGAGGAGGTGCAAGGGTTAGCCTTACTGTGGCATACAGACCAATTACGTGTCGCAGCAGTTGAGCCGATGCTGACATTAGAAAGAGATACAGCCGCTCACCCTGCCGCGCCGGATGATTCCGTCTTCTTTATCTTAACGTCTGGAAGTACAGGGATGCCAAAGTGTGTAGAGCATTCCCATAGAAGTGTGCTGGCGAACGTCAAAGGAACAGTGGCAGCGAATCAATTTACACAAGAGGATGTCTCGTTAGACTGGATGCCTTTAGATCATATTGGTGGCATCGTGATGTTCCACCTTGTCAATGTGTACACAGGCTGCGAGCAGATTCGGGCAAGAACAGATGACTTTATCGCTCAGCCGCTGCGGTGGCTTGACTGGATGGACCGCTACCGTGCAACGAAGACATGGGCACCTAACTTTGCATTTGCGATGATCAATGATTATGAGAAAGAGATTTCATCAGGGTCTTGGGATCTGTCGGCGATGACCTGCATGATCAATGGGGCAGAGGCGGTCGTTCCAAAAACCATCCACCGATTTCTACACCTGCTTGCTCCGCACGGCTTAAAGGGAGATGTGATTAGACCGGCTTTCGGCATGTCTGAAATCTCATCAGCGGTTGTGTTTTCCTTTGCGATTGAGCGTGGAGATGAAAACAGCGGGGTTCTGACCTTTGAAGAAACATCGCTGACAGAGCAGCTAAGACCAGCAGAAGCACGTGAGACAGGAACCGTCAGTTTTACAGAGTTGGGCAAACCGATTCCAGGTATCACGATACGCATCGTCAATCATCAGTATGAGCTTCTTCCGGAAGATCATATTGGCCGTGTGCAAATAAAAGGTCCAACCACCATGAAGGGCTATTACCGGAATGACGAAGCGAATCAAGAAGTATTTCAAGCGGATGGCTGGTTTCACACGGGTGATTTAGGTTTCCTGCACGAAGGAAGGCTGACACTAACCGGTAGAGAAAAAGACATGATTATCATCAACGGGAAAAACTATCACAACTATGAAATTGAAGCCATAGCAGAGGAAGTACCGGGAGTAGAAACGAGCTTTGTGGCTGCTTGTTCCGTCCGAATGGAGGCTTCTGCATCCGATGAACTGATTCTCTTTTTTACACCGAAGCTGTATGAGCCGGCTTATATTATGAGGGCAAGTCAGCACATTAAATCCCATATTGCAACAAAAATGGGCTTGTCTGCATCTCGCATCATTCCTGTCCAGAAGCATGCATTTCCCAAAACCAGCTCTGGAAAAATAGAAAGGGCACAGCTCAAGACAAGATGGCAAGAAGGCGAATTTGATGAAATGATCATGGAAATGGACATGAGACTTGAAAATGAACATACCTTGCCTGATTGGAGTTATCAAAAGAAGTGGATACCTGCTCCACTTGATGCAGCTGACAAGCAGATCATAGGGGACGTTGTGATCTTCGCAGATCCATTAGGACTGGCAGATCAATTGAAATCTTTTGCAAACAGTGAACAAACATACATTACGGTTGAACCGGGTCAAGCGTTCAAACAACTCACACACACTCACTTCATCATCCACCCGAATCGGCCGTCTGACTACGAACAACTCTTTGAGACGCTCCGTTCGTATGGCGTTTCGGTGAAACACATCATTCACCTTTGGAACTATACAAACCAAGAAGACAAGCTTTATGTGGCCAAGGCGAAACAAGCGCAGAAAACGGGCAGCATGAGTGCATTATTTTTAACAAAAGCCATTTCCGTCTATGAGGAGCAGGTGGCCATCACTTTTGTCTCAACCCATGCGATGAATGTGCCGGAGGATCACATCCACGATGTAGAAAAAGCAACGACAGCCGGACTGATGACAGCAGTTCAGCATGAATGGCCGTTTATCAAGGTGCAATGTCTTGATTTTTCTCTAGCAGAATCGGTATCTAGTCATTCCCATGCAATGGCGATTATGGCAGAACTCACACATGACCAAGACCGTCATGTCGCTGCTTATCGTCAAGGTGTTCGTTATATTCCCTTTTTAGCACCTCTTCATTTGGAAAAGGAACAGAAAAGGAAAGAGCCGCCATTTGAATCATCTGGGCTTTATGTCATAACAGGCGGGCTAGGCGGAATTGGACGTTTAGTCAGTGAACACCTACTGACATCTTATCAAGCCCATCTCGTGTTGCTTGGAAGGAAAGAGAGAGAGGCACTTTCTAGTGACCAGCAAGAGACATTGTCTTTGCTAGAAAAAAAGGCAAAAGTGCATGGCGGCAAGGTTCTGTATGAGAAAGCAGACATCACGGCTGAAAAAGAGGTGGAAGCGATCATCTCTAGGCATGAGGTCGCTGGAAATCGAAGGCTGGATGGCATCATTCATTTCGCAGGTATCATTCAAGAAGAACTACTTGCTGATATGACATCTGTGTCTCTGAATGACATGTACGAAGCGAAGGTATATGGAACGATTGCGCTTCATGAAGCTGCCTCCAAACGCAGGAATGTTTTATTTCTTTCCAGCTCGTCAGCCCGAACGCTAAAGGGCGGTATGACTGTCGGCGCCTATTGCGCTGCCAATGAGTTCGTGGAACAATTTGCTCATTATCAGAAGCTGACATCTACAGTGAAGCCATATTGCTTTAGTTTCAGCATGTGGGACGAGATTGGCATGAGTGAAGGCTCCATGATAAAAGGCATGTTAAAAGAAAGAGGTTATCTTCCAATTTCAAAGCAGGCAGGCTTCCAAACGATGCTCGCATGTCTGATGACAGATGCTCCGCTCATTTATGCGGGATTGGATCGATCGAAGAAAGAGATTCACGAGATGGTCCATGCGGATGCGGAGATGCAAACAGAGCAGACCTTTTACGTCTTTTTCAAAACTGATCAAACAAAGGCGGTGGAAGAGCGGCTGTATCAATCGATTCATACATGTTTACAGTCCCGTCTATCTGGTGAATATGCCGTACATTTGTTTCCTGAGGAATATTGGAAAGAAACAGAAGATGGATCGCCAGACGAGGCATATTTTCATGAATTAATAGAGGAAAGCGGAATGGATTCAGACAACAGAGCACCTCACACAGAAACGGAGAAACTGCTCGCACACATTTGGTCAGAGCTGCTCGGTGTCTCAGATGTCAACTGCGGCGATCATTTCTTTTTACTAGGAGGTCATTCGCTGAAGGCGACGCAAATGCTGTCTGCGGTTAGACAAAAAACAGGGTTTGACGTGCCGCTTGCTGTGTTGTTTGAACATACGAGACTCGGAGAATTAGCAGACTGGATCGATTCAAATGCCAAAGCAGATGAAGTGATTCCGATGAGAAAAATGGAGAAGGGTCAGGAAATTCCGATGTCTTATGCCCAGCAAAGACAGTGGTTCCTCTATCAATTAGAGCCGGATCTGCCATTTTACAATAATACGATTTCGTTTCGGATGAATGGGCCTTTAGATATCAAGGTGCTTCAGGAAAGTCTGCATCATATGGTGGAAAGACATGAATCGCTCAGAACGTCCTTTACGATGAGCGGGGATGAACCGGTACAGGTCATTCATGAACAGATGGCCCTGCCAGAGCTTGAGGTGATGGACCTTTCAGGCATAGCGTCACAGGAAGAGAAAGAACAAAAAGCGACTGAATGGGCGAAAGAAGAGGCATCCACACCTTTTCAATTAGAACACGAAGCGCTCTTTCGAGTGAAGCTGATTCGACTTTCATCCGCAGAGCATATCTTGCTTATATCCATTCACCACATCGTGTCAGATGGCTGGTCGATTGGCATTGTTGCAAGAGAATTATCTGAGTGGTATACAGCGGCGATCGAAGGGCGGGAGCCTCACTTGCCGGCACTGCCTATTCAATATGCGGATTACGCACTGTGGCAGAAGGAGTATTTGACAGGAGAACCATTGCGTAAGCAGCTTGCCTATTGGAAGGAGCAATTTGCGGCGCCTGTTGAAGATTTGGTATTGCCGTATGATCATCCGCGGCCGGCCGTTCAATCCTACAAAGGGAAGACGAAAACATATCAGCTGTCGAAGTCACTGTCTAAAAAGATTGCGGCGCTATCCAAGAAAACAGACAGCACACTGTATATGACCTTGCTGTCGGCTTTCTCTACGCTTTTACATCGATTGTCTTCACAGGATGAGTTTGTCATTGGCTCGGTCATTGCTGGGAGAAATCGAACGGAAATGGAGCATTTAATCGGCTTTTTCGTGAATACATTGGCGCTTCGGATCGACCATAGCGGGAATCCAGCCTTTACGGAATTATTAGAGCGAGTGAAGGAGACAACCGTCGGTGCTTATGCACATCAGGATGTGCCGTTTGAGATGGTGGTCGATGAATTGAATATTGTGCGTGATGCCAGTAAGCAGCCGCTGTTTCAGGTCATGTTTGTTCTGCAAAACCTACCGCTTGAAGCTTCTCCAATGGGAGAGGCGACGTCGGTTTTAGCCATTGAAGATAATGATACAGCGAAATTTGATCTCTCTCTGTTTGTGTTTGAAGGAGCTGAAGGTCTTCAGTTAAAACTTGAGTATCATGCGGATTTGTTTTCTGATGACACGATGGAGCGATTCCTCGCATACTACGAGCACCTGCTTGAAGGAATTTGTGAAAATCCAGCGCAGCCGATCAGACAAGTGAATTTCCTGCCAGAGAAAGAAAAGCATCAATTGCTCTATGAATGGAGCGGAAAGACTGATCAACCAAAAGGTCCGCTACTCATGACGGAACGATTTGAAGCGCAAGTGAAAAAGACACCTCATGCAGTGGCGCTTGAGTTTCAAGGAGATGAGTGGACGTACCAGGAGTTACATGAAAAAGTCAATCGTCTAGCAGGCTATTTGCAGCAGCGAGGCGTGACGCCGCATGAACCAGTTGGACTGCTCATCGACAGATCGCCTGAAATGATTCTTGGGGTGCTGGCCATTGTGAAAGCAGGCGGGGCTTATGTGCCAATTGATCCTGAATATCCAGATGCCCGCATTGATTATATGCTGAGAGATACAGGTATTCAGCTTTTACTGACAAAAAATGAATGGCTGAAAAAAGTATCCATCAATCAAACGGAACTCATTTGTCTTGATCAAGGGTATGAAGAATTTTTACCAGAAGCAGAAGTCATGCCCGCTGCACTAAGACCTGATGGACTTGCTTATATCAACTACACATCGGGGTCAACTGGACAGCCAAAAGGAGTACTGATCCCGCATCAAGCGGTCGTCCGGCTTGTGTGTGAAACAGACTATGTCACCCTTAATGAACAAACGCGCATTTTACAAATCGCCAGCTTCTCTTTTGATGCTTTTACGTATGAAATATGGGGTGCCCTTTTAAACGGGGGAAGGCTCATACTGACGGATCGAAATACCATTTTATCAATGGATACATTAGCGGAAGCACTAAAAACTTATCAGATTACAACAGGGTTCCTGACTGTGCCGCTGTTCAACCGTTTAACTGAAGAACATCCAGAAGCTTTATCTGGACTTCATGCATTATTGGTCGGCGGAGATGCCTTATCAGCCGCTCATATCCGAAAAGCACTACCGTATTTGCCTGAAGGGCTTTTAAATGGTTATGGACCAACAGAGAATACAACATTCTCCTGTGTGCATCACATTCGAGCACTGGAAGAAGATCAGGCGACGGTCCCGATTGGACAGCCTATTGCTTATTCACAAGCTTATGTATTAGATGACCAAATGCAGCCAGTTCCGCAAGGCGTCATCGGCGAAATTTACGTTGGCGGCACAGGGCTGGCACTTGGTTACCTTGGAGATGAAGAAAAAACAGCATCATCATTTATCCCGCATCCTTTCCAAGAAGGAGCGCGTTTATATAAAACAGGCGATATGGGCCGCTGGCTGTCAAATGGCATCATTGACTGTCTTGGAAGAATCGATCATCAAGTGAAAATTCGTGGACACCGCGTGGAATGTGGAGAAATTGAAGCCGCTATGCTGACATTTGATGACATCACAGAATGTGCCGTTATCCCGCATCAGCATGAGAGTGGTCATAAGCGATTGATCGGTTATTTTGTCCAAAAAGGCGGCATGACCACGCAAGACATTCGCCAAAACTTAAAAGACATCCTGCCAGATTATATGGTGCCAAGCCTATTAATAGAGCTGGATGAATTACCGCTCACGCCAAATGGCAAGGTAGACCAAAAGCGTCTTCCACCGCCAGAGTGGAGACAAGAAGAAGTAGAAACAGCCATTGACAAAGCAGCTACTGAGGAAGAACGTGTGTTAGAAAAAGTGTGGTCTCAGCTGCTAGGCGTTCCTTCTATTGGCGTCCGTGATAACTACTTTGAGCTTGGCGGAGATTCTATTATTGTCATACAAATGGTGGCACGTTTAGCACAGGAAGGCTACGTCATCCAGCCGAGAGATGTATTTGAAAAACAGACCATCTCACAACTCGCACAAGTGATGAGAAAGGCAGAGGTCTCTACGGTCTATGATCAATCACCTGTGACAGGAGAGGTTCGTCTTCTCCCGATTCAATCTTGGTTCTTTGAGCAATCGATGACCAATCAGGATTATTGGAATCTATCGGCGCATATTGAAATGAAGCGATCTGTTCCACATGAACAGTTAACACAGGTTCTTTCAAAACTGGTCGATCATCACGATATGCTGAGAGCTATATATACAAAAGAGGCAGATGGCACATGGATTCAAACCATTCGTGAGCCTGGCATCACACCTTGTGTCACATTCTTTGATGTGACGGATGTATCTCAGGAGGAAGCAAGGGAACAAATCCGCTTGGAGACAAGTGCCTGTCAAGGAACATTGTCATTAGAGCGCGGAGAAGTGATCAAAGCGATTCTTTTTCATACAGGTGAAGACACGTCTGAGCTCTTTATTGCTGCACACCATCTCGTCATGGATGGCATATCATGGCGCATGATACAAGAAGATGTACTAAATGGATTGAAACAGCTTGCTACAGGGCAGGACATCATATTTGCGAAAAAAACCGCCTCCTATAAGCAGTGGGCAGATGCCTTATACGAATATGCACAAACAGATCAATTACAAGCGCAGGCCTCTTTTTGGCAAAAAATCAAGGATCAAGAGGAAGAAGGTTCTCCTTTCCAACTGCCTGCGCTTTCTAATATAGAAGAACATGCAGAGATCCTGTCGGTTCAGCTCACAAAGGAACAAACAGATAGGTTACTTAGACAGGCCTCACAAGCATACCGAACAGAGATTAACGATTTACTGTTATCAGGACTCACGCAAGCCATTGGAAAGCCAATGCTCATCACGTTAGAAGGGCATGGACGCGAGGATTTATTTGAACAGATGGATTTGTCACGGACAGTCGGCTGGTTTACAAGCTCTTATCCTATTTTTATTCCTTTTATACAAACCGATGTTGCAAGACAAATCAAAGACGTCAAAGAAACCTTACGAGCTGTGCCGCAAAAGGGAATCGGCTATGGTTTGCTTCAATACATGACAGAACCTCGTTTACTCAAAACGGTAACGCCGCAGATGAGCTTTAATTACCTCGGTCAGTTAGATCAGGCAGATGGCGAAGCCAAGCTGTATATAGCAGACGAACGAAATGGACATGTTCACGATCCGAAAGCAGAAAGACAGCATTTGATCGATGTGTATGGATATGTGACAGATGGTCAGTTGCAGATGAACTTTATGATCAATCGTGAACTGCTGCAAGATCAAGAGGTGCGGTTGTTACCTGAACGTTTTAAAGAAAAAATGGAGATCATCTTGACGCATTGTGTTGAAACGAGCGGCGGCTTTACACCATCTGATTTTCCGATGGTTCAGCTCACGCAAAAGCAAATAGATGAACTTCCAGACAATGTAGTCGATGTGTATCCGCTGTCTCCAATGCAGCAAGGAATGCTGTTTCATGCACTGCTAGATCAAGATTCACAAGCTTATTTTGGTCAGGTGCATATGACGCTCCAAGGCTTAACAAACGGCGATGCCTATGAACAAGCTTGGAATCTTCTTGTAGAACGTCATTCGATTTTGAGAACAAAATTCGCTTGGGAAGGACTGAAGGAGCCTGTTCAGTTCATTCAATCAGAAGGAAGCATCCACCTCACTCAGCACGATGTGCGCCACCTGAGTGATGCGGAGCAAGAAGAGACAATCGAACAATTTTTAGTATCTGATCGTTCAAAGGATTTCCATTTAGACCATATAGATGAACCGCTGATTCGGATTGCTTTATTCCGTTGTGATGAGGAAAGATGCACGTTTGTCTTTAGTTTTCATCACATTTTAATCGATGGCTGGAGTTTGTTCAGTTTTATTCAGGAATCCTTTGCGCTGTATCGCTCTCTTGTGGATGAACGAGAGATCAGTCTTTCTACAGTCCGTCCATATAAAGATTTTATCGAATGGCTGCAAAAGCAGGATCAAGAGAAGGCGCAAGAGTTCTGGCAGCGTTATATGTCAGGCGTAGAGGAAGCGACACCGCTTCCAGGAGACGGCGAAGAACATGCTTTAGACCAAGAAGTAAGCATGGCGCAGTCCAGCGTCAAACTGACGCCAGAGATGCAGCAGAAGCTGGAGAAGATGACTGGCAAACAGAAGGTCACGATGAGCACACTGATTCAATCAGCGTGGGGACTGCTCTTGCACCTTCATTCGGGCGCAGAGGATGTCATATTTGGGGTGACCGTATCTGGCCGGCCAGCCGACTTACCAGAAGTGGAAAGCATGACAGGACTCTTTATTAACACATTGCCGCTTCGTCTACCGATCCATTCGGACTGGACGATTGCACGATTGCTCGCCCATACACAGGAAACCGTTTTTCAGATGAGAGAATACGAGTATACCGTACTGCCAGATATTCAGCAGATGACGGAAATTCCAAATGGAGAGGCATTGTTTCACAGCATTGTCGTGTTTGAAAACTATCCGATTGAATCCATTGAGCCGTATGGCGTACGCATTTTAGACATTGCCAGTCATGAAGAAACAAATTATGACTTAACCCTTGTCGCAGTGCCGGGAGATACGCTGGAGCTTCGGATCACATACAACTTGAATCAATATTCAGAAAAGCAAATACAAACGCTGATGCAGCAGCTGATTCACACACTTGAAGCTATGACAGAACAAGTGGATACGCCGCTATCTTCCTTCACCATTGTGACAAGTGAGGAAAAAGAGCGGATGATCAGTGATTGGGCGAAAAACGCACATGTCAGCGTGCTATACCCAGACCAAGAAGAAGTCTATGCAGGCGTACATGATCCTGCCTATGAAACGGAAATATATGTCCTGAATGAAGAACATCAGCTCATGCCGGTTGGATTTCCTGGAGATATTTTTATCGGCGCAAAAGAGATCAAAGCACTTTTTGGAGAGCTAGCCGATTGGATGGAGGCGCATAAAATTCCGCATCCATTCAAACATCAAACAGGCGAATACCTTTATCCGACAGGGGATGTCGGCGTTTGGACGGAAGAAAGCAAGATTCAGATTTTGGATTGGATGTAGGAGGAGAAGAAGAATGCTAGTTAGTAGACGAAAAGGAAATGCAGCAAATCATATTGTCAGGATCAATGGAAAACGAATCGATCTCAAAGCATTAGAGAAAGTCTTCATGCTTCACTTTCCACTAAAGGAATGTGCGCTCATCCCGAAGAAAAATCAAGAAGGAGGTCTATCGCTTGTGCTGTTTGCACAGGCGAAGGACCCTTCGTTGACAAGAGAGGATTTGATGAAAGGACCGCTTCATCCTGATGAAGTACCAGCCGCACTCGTCCTCGTCCCTTCCTTGCCGCGAAAAGAAAATGGGGCGGTCGATACCGAGGCGCTGCTTGCCATTGATGTACTAGATGAAGAAGAACGAAGAAAGATAGAAGAGCGCACGAAAGCCATAGATGGAGTAGAGGAAGCAGCCGTTTTGATAGAGAGTCAGACAGAAAAACAAACACCCTATCATTTAGATGACCTCTTCCCAGATAGACAGCGTACAAATGGAAACGAATCGTTTTCAAAAGATGAAGTCAGCCAAACCATACAATCCTCCGCACAAGAAAAACCACCAGCTCTTGTTTATGGAGGTGATGTGATTAGAAAACCTGGTACACCAGTCACATTGACAGAGGTACTGATCCGAGCCGCCTTTATGTCACCAAATCGCGGAGTCACGTATCTCAAAGAAGGCGGTCATGAGGTGATCCAGACTTACCCGGAATTGCTCACAGGAGCGGAACGTGTCCTATCTGGATTAAGGGCAGCCGGACTTTCAAACGGCGATCAAGTGCTGCTTCAATTGAAAGATCATCAAGATTTTATCACGGTATTCTGGGGCTGTATTCTCGGTGGAATCATTCCAACCCCAGTCTCTGTACCGCCTGTGTATGATGAAATGAATCAAGGCGTGAACAAGCTCAAGGGCGTGTTTCAGCTGCAAAATGAGCCATTCATTATTACAAACGAAGCGAGTGCTGAGGACATTGCAGGGCTGCGTGAAACATTTGAATCAAAAGCGATTCCGATTTTAACAATCGAAACATTACTTGCCTGTGATCCAGATGAACAGCATTATGAGCCAGAGCCGGATGAGCCTGTGCTTCAGCTGCTGTCCTCAGGAAGTACGGGTGTGCCAAAGTGTATCCGGCACAACCATCAAAGCATTTTATCTAGAATCATTTCCTTTGAGCAGGCAAATGGTTTCACGCATGAGGATGTATCAATGAACTGGATGCCGCTTGATCATGTAGGGGGCATTGTCATGTTTCATGTACATGATGTGTACCTCGGCTGCCAGCAAATTAGTCCATCCATTGATCAATTTATCGAACGGCCGATGGTGTGGCTGGATTGGGTAGAAAGATACGGTGTCACAAGGACGTGGGCGCCAAACTTTGCCTTTGCGATGATGAATGAATATGAAGACGACATTCGCAAAGGGAGCTGGGATCTCTCCACCTTGACCTATATCATGAACGCCGCCGAAGCAGTTGTTCCTAAAGTGACGCAGCGTTTCATGCACATCATGGGTGAGCACGGATTAAGCCGCCATGCGATGGTGCCGGCTTATGGCATGTCAGAAACATCATCAGCCATTGTCCAGTCAAAAGAATTCATGCGTCATGATGATCAGGGTGGACAGCTGACCATTGATCAGACCTCATTAACAAGTGAGATTCAATATGTGACGCACGATCATCCGCACAAGATGACTTTTACAGAAGTCGGTGCACCCATCCCTTCTGTATGGATTCGGATTGTAGATGAGCATCACCAAGTGTTGCCAGAAGATCAAGTCGGCCGCTTGCAGGTGAAGAGTCCAACGATTATGATGGGCTACTATCAAAATGAGGAAGCCAATGAAGAAGTATTTGCAGAAAACGGCTGGTTTCATACAGGAGATTTAGGATTTATTCATGAAGGGCGCCTAGTCCTCACAGGGCGGGAAAAGGATATCATCGTCATCAACGGAGCGAACTATTTGAATTACGAAATTGAAGCCGTTGTGGAAGAAGTTGAGGGGGTTGAAGTCACCTTTGCCGCTGCGTACGGCATTTACAATCCCGAATCAAGTAATGACACACTCGCCGTCTTTTTTGTCACCCAGAAGGATTCGATAGAGGATCAAATCACAATGATTCAGCAGATTAGAGAGAGCATCATTCGCAAAATGGGAATCGAACCTGACCATATCATTCCGGTGAAAAAAGACCAATTTCCGAAAACAGAAAGCGGAAAAATCCAACGTGCCCAACTAGGTGCGGCACTGAAAGATGGGGTATTTCATGACATTGAACGTGCACTTGATCTTGCTTCAGAAAATGAACAAACCCTCCCAGATTGGTTCTTTAAACGTATTTGGGTAAAAGAGAATATCGGTCCATCTCAGCCAGTATCCACTGATCATGTACTCGTATTTGAGGATGAAAAAGGGCTTTATCAATCGCTTTATACACAATTTGAACAAATGAACCTGCCTTATGTTTCTGTAAAAAAGGGTTATGAATTTTTACGCCTGTCAAAAGGGATGTATCAGATGAACCCTCGAATCAAGGGGGATTACGTCAGACTTGTGGCGGCGCTTGAAGCCGATGAATTAAAAATTGGCCGTATGCTCCACTTGTGGAATGTATCAGACAAGGAGATGATGGCGAGCCCTGCGCAGTTCAAAGAACTGAATGCAAGCACTAGCCAATCCATTTTGTATTTGTATCAAGCATTGAGACAAGAAAATAAAGAGCCGATGCGTCTCGTTGTTGTCACAAAAGGTGGTCAATTTGTAAAACCGCAAGATGAGCTTCATGTGGAGAAAACGTCTCTTGCCGGATTATTAAAAACCATCCCGCAAGAATGGGAAGGGGCAGAAGTGTCTCACCTTGATATTGAAGCGGAGAATGTGGAACAGGATGCCAAGCATATTGCGGACGAACTAGGTGCGATTCATTTGAAAGCAGAAGTGTCTTACCGGCATGGCCAGCGCCTCGTACCAAAGCTGGAAAAAGTGAATATGATGACGGCACCTCAGACAGAAGGGTTTTTAGAATATGAAGGCTTGTACTTGCTGACTGGCGGGCTTGGCGGTATTGGATTTGAACTGTCTAAGCAAATGCTCCAATTTGGCTTGAAGCTCGTGTTAATTGGACGGACATCCCTTGAAGAAGACAGAGAAAAAGAGGCGTCATTCTCACAACTGAAAGATCTGGGAGACGCCCTTTATGTACAAGCCGATGTGACGAATTTATGTGACGTCGAGCGGGCGATTTATGAAGCAGAAAAGCATTTCGGACAGTCGATCCGAGGAGCGCTTCATTTAGCCGGTGCTGGCAATGTATCTGAGCACTTTCAGCATGTGGATACGTACACATTGGCTCATACAACAGAAGAAGATTTCGTCAAAGAACTTTCAGGGAAGGCAGATGGCGCTTGGGTGCTGCAAGAAGCCTTCAAGCATGACCCGTCAGTTCCACTCGTCTTTTTTGGATCAGTGAATGGCTATTTTGGCGGCACAACATTTGGTGCATATTCTGCTGCAAACAGCTTTTTAGATGGACTCGCACATGCCCTTACCTATCATGAGGGAAGAAGAGCGATTTCCTTGAATTTCAGCATGTGGGATAATCTTGGTTTGTCTCAGGGACATACTGGGGCCGCGCTAACCGTTCGCAAGGGCTTTCAATTGATTGGAAAAAAACAAGGACTCCATTCATTATGTCTAGGTGTTCGGCTGAATGAAGCGCATCTATTTATCGGCCTAGATGGGGCGAATCAAGAAATCGCTGAACATCTTCAACCAGCACCAATACCATTTTTTGAAAAGAAACTGTACTATACGGTGCAATCAGGCAAAGAAGTGGATGCTGACAAGATCACAGGCATCATAGAGGGGAAATGGGACATCAGGCAAGTGGAAGATATACCGAAAAAACAAGATGGCTCTATTGATCATGAAGCCCTCAAACAGTTCCATCACAAACACGCACAGCCGTTTGAAAAGCAATTGCCAGAAACGAAGACAGAGCAGGTGCTTGCGGCCATATGGGAGGATATTTTAGAAGTCGATCGTGTGTACAAAGAGGATCAATTCTTTGACCTTGGTGGACATTCATTAAAGGCCACTCAAACGATTTCACGTATTAATCATGAGTTTTCACTAAAGGCGCCGCTAAAAATATTATTTGAAAGCAAGAATCTGGCACACTTGGCACAAATGGTCGATGACATCAATGGAGCACCAGCCATTCAGGAAGCCAGCATTCCAAAGCTGGAAAAACGAACAAGCTATGAGCTGTCACACGCTCAGCAGCGAATTTGGTTCTTATCTACATTAGAAAAGAGCCATCATTACAATATATTAGGTGCTTGGAAGCTGATGGGCCAATTACACATCCAAACGTTAACAAAGGCGATCGGTCTCTTAACAAAACGTCATGAAGCACTGCGCGCAACATTTCAAACCATTGGCGGCAAGCCGGTTCAAGTCATCCGTGAAGACCTTCCGCCATCAGTAACCGTTGCGAACTTCTCATTATTTAATGAAAAAACAAGAGCGAGAAGACTGGAACAGCTGATTCAGCAAGAGGCGAACCGCATCTATGACTTAGAACGGGGACCGCTTGCGCAGTGGACAATTGTTGATATGGGGAAAGAGGAATATTACTTGCTTTGTGCGCAGCATCATATCATTTCCGATGCATGGTCGCTCAGCCTGCTTATTCAAGAATTACAAGTCGTGTATGGTGCGCTATTATTAGAGAAAACGCCTGAGCTACCTGCACTTGAGGTTGAATGGACCGATTATGTTCATTGGGAGAATGAGCAATTAAAGAACCACCAGAAGGCTCAGAGCTATTGGCTTGAAACGTTACAAGGAGAGTTGCCGGTATTAGAGCTCCCGTTTGACCGTCCTCGTCCGCCGGTTCAAACATTTAATGGGGCTACAGAGCAAATCGTGATAGATGAACCGCTTGTTCGTCGTTTACATGCCTTGTCGAGGCAGCAGGGGACAACACTATTTATGACGATGTTGTCAGCCTATTATGTCCTGCTTCACAAGTTGTCTGGACAAACAGATGTCATTGTTGGATCGCCGATCGCTGGCCGTGATGTCGAACAATCAGAGAAGCTCGTTGGCATGTTTGTCAATACGTTGGCGCTGAGACAGGACGTTTCAAAAGCCGATACCTTTGCCGATTTACTGGCAAAGGTGAAAGAAATGACGTTAAAAGCCTTTGAGCATCAGCATTATCCATTCGACAAGCTTGTGGATGACCTTTCAATTGATAGAGACCTAAGTCGTTCACCAATCTTCCAAGTCGCCATGGGGTATGTCACTGATTCGCTGGATATCAACCTAAAAGGACTGACATCGGAACAAGTGATGGTCCATCATACCGTCTCTAAATTTGATCTCACCTTGCATGTATTTGAGCAGGAGGACAAGCTGTCTATCCATGTGGAATATAATACGGATTTATTTGAGCAAGAAACGATCCACCGTATGATGAATTATTATCTCAATCTGTTAGATGGCATGACGGCTCAGCCTGAACGGACATTCGCTGACTTTTGCGTCATGGACAAAGCAGAACAGAATGCCATGATCATAGGAAAAAATCAAACTGACACGCCTTATCCAAAGCGTACGCTGCAAGAACTATTTGAAGAACAAGTGCAGCGTGATCCGCACCGGATTGCTGTATCTTATATGGAAGAGCATATGACGTATCAAGATTTAGACGAGAAGGCGACAAAACTGGCTGCCTATTTACAGTCAAAGGGCGTTGGACCAGGTTCACTTGTCCCGATGCTGTTTGATCGTTCGTTTGACATGATGGTCTCAGTTCTAGGGATCGTCAAGTCGGGTGCTGCTTATGTACCGATGTCACCTGAGTATCCAGATGCCCGCATCGGTCTGATCGTTCGCGATACACAAAGCGATATCATCTTAACCCAGTCGCATCTGATCAATCGTTTAGACGGTCTGAGCGGCACAAAGATTGAAATGGACAAGCCGTTACCAGAAACAGACGCAGTGTATCAAAGGGAAAAATCGATTGTAGGAGAAGACCAGCTTGCCTATGTGAACTACACTTCAGGCTCAACAGGCACACCAAAAGGCGTGATGCTTCCTCATGCAGGTGTGGTCCGCTTAGTGAAAGAAACAAACTATATTGAGCTTGGTTCAGAAGATAAAATGCTTCAGCTGTCTAACTATGCATTTGATGCCTTTACCTTTGAATTATGGGGAATGTTGCTCAATGGCGGTCAGCTGGTTCTGATCCCGAAATATGCTGCTCTGAATATGGACGAATTAACTCGGTTAATCAAAACGCATCAAGTCACAGCCAACTGTTTGCCAACTGCATTATTCAACCGGCTGATTGAGCATGATCCAAAAAGTGTGGCTGGATACCGTACATTACTCGTTGGCGGAGAAGCCATGTCTAGTGAGCATGCACGAAAGGCATTGCCGCATATGAAGGGTGTGCTGATCAATGCTTACGGTCCAACAGAAAACACAACATTAGCGACCACTTATCAAGTCACACACGTACCGGAGGATGCTAGATCAGTGCCAATCGGTGTGCCAGTCGCCAACTCAACGGTTGTCATACTAGATGATCATCTCAATCCAGTACCAACAGGCGTAAAAGGAGAAATCTATATCGGCGGAACAGGGCTGGCGAAAGGGTATCTGCATGACCCAGAGCGTACGGAGGAGCGGTTTATTGACAATCCATTCCCGGCATTAAAAGGGGACAAACTGTATCGTTCCGGTGACCTAGGGAAATGGCGATCTGATGGCAGTATTGAATACCTTGGCCGAAAAGACAACTTGGTCAAAATTAGAGGCTACCGAATTGAATGTGGAGAAATTGAGACAGCCCTGCTCAAACATCCACAAGTAAAAGAATGTACCGTCATTGCTAAAACGTACGGCAGCTCAAAACGGCTGGCAGCCTACCTTGTCACAGATGGAGGAGAGCCTGTTCCCGGATGGAAAGCATTTTTACAGGAAAGCCTGCCAGGCTATATGATTCCAAGTTACTTTATCGTACTTGACGCAATTCCCGTCACAACGAATGGGAAGGTCGATCAAAAAGCATTGCCGGAGCCGACAGACGCAGTCTCATCCTCACATGAAGACGATCAACCGGTAACAGAAACACAGCAGCTGATTGTGACAGCTTTCAGTGAAGTGCTTGGTGTCAAACGAGTAGGAATTCATGATTCATTCTTTGATTTAGGTGGAGATTCCATTATGAGTATTCAAGCCGTTGCCAAATTAAAAGAAAAAAGTGTCCGTGTTGATCCGAAATGGATTTTCATGCACCCAGCGCCAGCGCAGTTAGCGGCATATTTGGACACAATGCCAGAAACAGGCGAGCCTGTCGAAAGAGCCCCGAAAGACTATGTGATCGAGTTGAAAAAAGGGGATCCGGCTGAACCGAGAATTTTCTTTGCACCGCCTGCTGGTGGAACGGTGATGGGGTATATCGATGTGGCCAAGCTCATGACACATGAAGGAGCTGTTTACGCCTTGCAGTCTCCAGGCTTGTATGAGGATGAAGAACCACAATTCCTTCATTATACAGAGCTTGTCACCATTTTTATTGAAGCCATTGAGACATTCTATCGACCAGGCATTGATTATTTGGCCGGGCATTCCATGGGCGGACATCTTGCTTACGGAATGAATCAGAGACTCTGTCATGCAGGAAAAGCGCCAAAAGGATTGATCATTTTAGATACGGTTCCGGTATTAAGAGATGAGGCAGATCAAGCGCTTCATGCCGATATGAACGAAGAAGAAGTGAAAATGCTGGCCCTCGTTCTGGGTATGGGGAACCTCGTCGGCATCAAACCAGAAGCATTACAAGGGCTCAGCTTCCAAGAAGTGAAGCAGAAAATTCTCAAAGAAGCAGAAAAGGATGAAGTCGTTCATCAATTTATGAATGATCACTATTTAGATAGATACTTGCAAATGCAGACACATAATACCATCATGTCACAAGCCATTGAATTAGAAAAAGACCCATTCTCTGTGCCGTTTTATATTATACAAAGCAGCGATCACGCCACAGATTTCCAGAAGAAATTTGCCGATTGGGAAGCTTACACGAGAGAAACGTGCTCGTATTTTCAGATAAAAGGCGACCATGTGACCATGATGAAAAGACCGCAGGCAGATCAACTTGCGCAAATTCTTGAAACGATCGTAAAGGGGTAAGGACGTATGAACCAATTATTTAAAACCTTTGAAAAAAAATCAGATCTGATTCAGCTTATTTGTTTTCCTTTTGCAGGCGGATATTCCGCCTCTTACCGTCCGCTCTTTGAAAAGCTGAAGGACACGGCCGAAGTGACAGCAGCAGAGCCTCCGGGTCATGGAACGAACCTCATGCCGCTTGAGTCAAGCATTGACCGGTTGGCTGAATTGTATAAAGAAGGGCTGACAGGTAAATTAAACCGTCCATTTATTTTGTTCGGACATTCCATGGGTGGACTTGTGGTGTACAGACTGACTCAGCTGCTAGAAAAGGAAGGCATCGATCCGGCAGCAGTTGTCATTTCTGCCATTCAGCCGCCGCAAACAAAAAGACAAATATTGACCCATTTATCGAATGAAGCATTTGTTCAGCATATTGCTGAAATGGGCGGGATTCCAAAAGAATTGTTAGAGAACAAGCCAATGATGGATTACTTTACACCATCCTTACGTGCCGACTATCAAGCATTAGAATCCTTCCAGCATACAGACAAAACAATCATTGAATCACCCGTTTATTTATTGAACGGAAAGCAAGATAAAAAATGTATGGAAGACGCAGCCGGCTGGCTAACATGGGCAAACTCCATCGAACGCACTGATTTCGAAGGAGGCCACATGTATATCAACACACACCTCGAGCAGTTCGCAGAACATATGAGGCATGTCATTGAGCAGACAACAAAAAGGCAATTCATCAGCCAATAAAAGAAAACAACGGCCCCGTCAAACGAGGGCCGTTGTTTTCTATAGCTGAATATCATTTTAAACGCAGAGAAACTGCTATTTAGGATAACGTTTCAAAGAATCTTTTTTCAAGCTGCACTTCATCAAATATTTCTTCGGAAGGTTTTTTTTCTGAATGAACGATTTGTCCTTCATTTATAAAAAGGATCTCGTCACATAAGTTAGCGGCAAATTGCAGGATGTGCGTAGAAAGAATGATCGTTTTATTTTGAGCCTTAAATTCTCTTAGATGTCTTTTCATAAGTGTCATATTTGCTGGGTCTAGACCGGTAAATGGTTCATCTAATAAGATAATAGCTGGATTGTGTAAGGTGGTTAATATAAAAGAAATTCTCTGCCTCATCCCTCGGGATAGAGAAGAAGAGCGAATATGGGCTTGTTTTTCAAGCCCATATTTTTCTAATAAATGTTGAATCTGTTTTTTATTTAACGGTTGTTCAACTAACATGGATTGATATTTAATCAATTCGAAGCATGTTAAGTTTTCAAAAAGTGTTGGATCATCTTCCATGTAACCGACAGTTGAAAAACCATTTGCTATATTTTTTTGTATGATCAATTCACCTTTATCTGGTGTGATCAACCCCGCGATTATTTCAAGAATGGTTGTTTTTCCAGCGCCATTTTTGCCTAATAATCCAACAATTGAGCCTTTATGAAAATGTAATTCATGAATTGATATTTTGAAGTTGGACTCTGTATATTCCTTGATTAGATCATGAATTGAAAGCATACAATCCCTCACTCGAATAATGTTTTAACTGATTGACAGTTTTTGTTAATCGTTTTATCCCAAAATAAAAACATGATGACGATGATGATCACTGTACAAACAATCATGATCGTATTTGCCGCAATAAAAGAGGCTAGGTTATATGAGGACATAACGGATAAGCCTAAAATGAAACTGAAGCAAAGGTTTAATGTTAATTTGCTTAGTGTGCTAGGAACTTGATACACATATTCCCATTTAAAATAAGGAAATAGAACAGTAGAACCAACTGTGCATACGCCTATTAAAACGCTACTAACTAACAAAGTAAATATTACATAAAAGGGGTGATCTACATTTATTGTAAAAGTAGAAAAGATAGTATATACAATACAAAAAAACATATGTAATAAAACGGATAATATCAACTTAGAGTTTATTTTGTTCTTTATAAAGTGAGGTAACCTATGTTTTAAAGGAATAATGGGACCATCAACATCAAAAGAGACATAAGATTGAAGGGCGTTAGAAATAAAAATCATAGGGAATATCACACTAAAGATAAACAAAAAATCATTTTCTATATTCAGTGTTTCGATTTGGTTTGTATGAACACCATACAGAATGAGAGTAAATAGACCACCAGATATTGTTAATATAAATAGTAAAACCGACCATTGTATTGGAGGGTTTCTCAAAAGAAGGGTGATTTCAAAAAATAAAATATGATCGAAAGATCTTGATGTTGTGTTTTGATGATGTCTATCCTTCTCCTCTGAATGGAAGATAGGCGTATATCTAAGGTTCTTTTTCCAATTGATTAACAAAATAAGACTAGTAAGAAAGATCAAAGCAGCAAGCGTAAGCACCAATTGGTTAGAAAAAGGAATAGAAAATAATTCGAATTTAAAAACAAAAAACATCCAAGCAGCAATGACCCCAGTGGTGATGTATTGAATCATGGGTGTGATTGATAAGACTCTAGGTCTAGTAAGAAGTAATAATAAGTTCAATCTAAGTAAATATCCGAATAATAACGAGCTAATGCCTAAGGCTCCAAGAATAAAAGAATGATACAAAACATGTGTGTTTAAAGTCATGCAGAAAGAACCTAAAAAAAAGCATATAAAACCAATCATGACACTGAAAAATTTACTCATATCTTTCCCGAAAATATATTGGTCCATATTCAATTTCAGGATGGCCATCTGTTTTTTATCTGAAGAAAATAAGATTCGCATTAGACTTTTATCAAGGTGAATCGTTGTTAAAAAAATGAAAAATGAGATGTAGATGATTGATACGTTTTTGATAAAAAACGCAAGCAGTCCACCTAGGAAGAGTGGTGCTAGTATGTAGTTCATCGCAAATAACACATATAAATAAGGTCTGTTACGTTGATAGCCTCTTAACTCGTTGAGGATCAATATCTTTGTAAATACTATAAATATATGCACTCATAACACGTCCATTTTAGTTTGTATAATAAGGAAAGGTTCTCTCTCCTTATTATACAAAAAAATACAAGACAATAAATGGTTTTGTTGTTAGTTTTGTCTAGTTCTTCTGTGATGAATTCCCCTTCCTCACCACATTTCCGCCAATCACTCCGCCAATGACGAGCACAGCCCCGATGAGGTGAACCATATCAATCGTTTCATGTAAAATAAGCACGCCAGCGGCAATGGTAATGAAAGCAGAAAGATTGTTAAAGATACTCACCTTTGCTGCTTCAAGGTGGGAAAGAGCATAGTTTGATAAATATGCTGTGAGCAGTGATGAGAGAATGCCTAAAAAGAGCATAGACCATACAAAGGATGGCTGCGTAAACGGATTGAAAAACTGCGGTAGTGTAGCATTTACCGAGTGCCGAATGAGAGCAGCAGCATTAAAGAAGACAAATCCAAAGAATGTCATCACGAAAGTCAGTTCAATGACATGGAATCGCCGTGTCATCACCCTGGCAAATACGCTATAGGCACTGGATGATAAGGCTGAAAGTAAGATCAGCACATAACCAATGAGATGAGAATGTTTCACATCAATTCCCTTCACCACAAAGAGGAGCATCACCCCGGACACAGAAAGAATGGTAAACAGCACCTGAATCGAGGTAGGACGTTCCTTTAAACACCATGCTGCAAGCACCATTGTCAAAATAGGGATGGTCGCCTGAATAATGCCGGCCTCTGATGAAGAGGCGAACATCAGCCCCCACACTTGAAATGCAAAAAACAACACAGGATAAAGCAAGGAAAATGGCACAATGTAAATAAGATCACGCCATTGAATGGAAAAACGGTACTTTTTTCGTAAAAATGGAAATAGCAAAAGAGCAGCTGCGAAAGAAACGGTAAATCGGTGTGCCAATACATCAATTGGATTCGCTGATGCTAAGGCTACTTTGACAAACAAGAATGAAAAACCAATAATACAGGCGTATGCGATCGAGGCAGCATACGCTTTTTGTTTTGACATATCCATCAGAATTCTCCTTACAAGAGCATGCATGCTTCAGTTGAATTGACCGGTTCTGTCTTTTTATCGTAAACGGATCAAGTAAAGTGTACAATAAGAGTTATTGATATCTGTACCGGTACAAGGAGGGTAGTACTGTGAGGAAATATGATCAGCTTGTGTTGAATATAAAAAACAAAATCGAGAGCGGTGAATACAATGCTGGAATGAAAATCTCATCCATTCGTCACTTAGCGGCTCAATATGCTGTGAGCAAAAGCACTGTCATAAAAGCACTAGACACGTTAGAGCGTGAACACTTGCTGTACTCTGTAGAAAGAAGTGGCTATTTTGTCGTAAAAACCAATCAGTCAGCCGTTCAGAAGGGCAGCACATGGATTGATTTTGCTTCCTCTGCGCCTGATCCCATTGTGTTTCCGTATGTCGATTTTCAGCACTGCATCAATCAAGCGATTGATCTGTATCAAAATGATTTATTTATCTATGGCACCACCAATGGATTACCATCTTTACTGCCAATCATTTCAAAGCGTTTAACGGATTATCAAGTGTTTGCCTCTCCAGAACAGATCGTTATGACCTCTGGTATTCAGCTGGCTTTATCGATTTTAAGCACCATCCCGTTTCCGAATGGAAAACAGACCATATTGGTCGAACAGCCAGGCTATCACCTATTCCTCCAATACTTAGAGAAAAACCAGCTGCCTGTCCGGGGGATTCAGCGTACGGAAAAAGGACTCGATCTTCAGGAATTGGAGCGTATCTTCCGAGAGGAGGATATTCGCTTTTTCTATACGATGCCAAGGTTTCAAAACCCGCTTGGAACGAGTCTGTCGAAACAAGAAAAAATAGCGATTGCAGCCCTTGCCGAAGCATATGATGTCTACATCGTTGAAGATGATTATTTGGCTGATTTAGAATTCGATACAAAAAGAGACCCGATCTATTCATATGATCAGGCGGGGAAGGCCATTTATTTAAAAAGCTTCTCAAAAATCATTTTTCCAGGGCTTAGAACAGGTGCTGTCGTCTTACCAAACGAGCTGATTGGCCCCTTCAGTGAACATAAACGGCTGATTGATATCGACAGCTCGATGCTGTCGCAGGCTGCTTTAGAAATATATTTGAAAAGCGGGATGTTTGAGCGTCATAGAGAAAGGATGCAGGCGACCTATAGAGCTCGATCCAAACAACTTGTGGCCTGTTTGAAAAATGATCAAGGCGCTTATGAGCTGGGAGAAGAGGAGCCAGCTACCCATACCCACGTTCGTGTCGACCGGTCCATTCCGATGAATCAGCTTATTCAGCAGCTAAAAAAGGCTTCTGTGATGGTTCAGCCGATTGACCGCCATTTCATTTCTACTTATCAAAAGGAGCCTATACTTCAGCTGAACATTTGGCATGTAAAAGAAGAGGAAATCGCACGAGGCGTCGATTTGCTAAAGTCATCACTTCAACAAATCACACGTTATTAAGGCGAGACAGCATGTTCTCACAAGTGAGTATCTCGACGTGCTCAGCCGCAGCGGGTTTTCTTGTACAAACTGCCATTTGGTAGGCAGGATCAAGTGAATATGTTTGGACAACGCAAGGGGCTTCGTGATCAGGTAATCTCAAAGTAGCCTGTCCATCCTCTGACAAGCGAGCGGTAAAGGATGAAAGACCATAGGATATTCCCTTCCCTGTCAGCTTGATAAAAGCCTCCTTCATGGACCATAAATGAAAGAAATAGGCTTCCTGCCGTTCTGCCGGCTGTGAGAGTAAATCTTGATATTCGTCAGCTGAAAAAAATCGCTCGGCAATGGCTAAATCAATCGGTTTAATCTCTTCAATATCAATACCAACAGGCGCATCATCTACTGCGCCCACGACCCAATCACCAGAGTGAGAAAGATTAAAATGAAAAGAAGGAATTTGCCGGACAACAGGCTTTCCGTTCCCTTCTGTTTCAAAAATGATCTGTTCCATTGGCAGTGCGTACATCTCATGAATGATGTGACGAATCAGTACCTCACCTAACAGCGTTCTTCTTGCATCGATCAAAAAACGAAAGCGCTCAGCGGCGGCGCGTTTTTCAAATGACACAAAAGGCTTCAGCTGTTCTATTTGTTTTCGTGCATTTTTATCATCTAAAGGTTGTAATTGAATAGCGAAAATCTTCATAACGGACCTCAATTTTTTACATTTATTGTACCATTGGATGAACACCTTGCGAAGCATCCTTTTCAATAGAAGGGTAAAGTTGGTCTGCACAAGAAAAGCCATTCTTTTCATAGAATGGCTTGTTCTTATCGGGTAAGGGTTTGAACAGGTTTCTCCGCTGTTTTTGTAATGAGCAGCTGCAGAAGCCGAGTTGATTGCGGCAAGGAAAAGCGAAGGACGAGTCCTGTAAAGATGGCGGTCAGAATCGTTCCAATGCCAATCGGTCCGCCGAGCATCCATGCAAATAGAAGCACGGTTAACTCAATACCATTTCGAACCCACTGTACGTTCAGCCCCGTTTTTGCTGAGATGAGCAGCATTAATGAATCCCTTGGCCCAGCGCCAAGATTAGCTGAGACATAAATGCCAACGCCATACCCAGACACAATCACGCCCGTAATAAACACATATAAAGCAGGTAAATACCCATGTGGTGCAGGTAATACTGCATTAAAGAAATCAATAAACACGCCGATCAGCACCATATTGAGCAGGGCGCCGATCTTTGGAAAAGATTTCGTGAAAACAGATGTCAGTGTCACAATGAGTGCACCAATAATGATGGACCATTGTCCAATGGTTAAACCAAAATGCTGAAACAGTCCATAATGAAAAGCGTCCCAAGGACCAATGCCAAGGATTTTTCCTTTCACTGTCAGCGATAGTCCAAAAGCAAGTACAATCAATCCAACAAAATAAAAAAACCAACGTAAAAGATGTTCCCGCTTCAAAAGCTTTCCCTTCTTTCTTAAACACTCGATTTCAATCGTAACATACTCGCACGCCCCTTTAAATGGCTTTGCTCAATTGTAATCGCTTACTCGATAAAAAGAATTTTTTCCATAAAAAGAGCAGAAAACATCAAATGTTGGAGCAAGACTTTTGAATTGTTTTTTTTAACAAAGCGAACCAATAATTAACAATTTTTATGAAAACAAGAAAAAAATTCAATATAAAATGACAAAAAACCAACCTTTATCCAATTAAAGAATATTCAAGATAAAATAGAATAGATTGTATGTAAATTGCGTCGTTAGGCCTGTTTTTATTGATAGATAAAATATTTGATACACGATAAAAAAACTTGTTTTATTGGAAAAAACATAGATGGATCAGATGTCGAAAGCTGTATATGACCAAAGGGCTATTTTTGTCGAAAATAGTCTTTTGGTCATGTTGAGGGTTCTGAAATGTTACTGATATTCTTTACCAAAGTGTGGGAGGTGAACTGGTACATACCATTATGATTTAGAGCAGGGAAAAGGGGATGTTAAAAAAAATGAACATAATAAAAAGAACGAGTCAATTATTTCTTATATTGGTGCTGATTGCTGGGAATTTATTAACAGTTTCGCCACCTGTTACGAAAGCCGCTGGGACGGTGGTCGTGAACAATACGGATTCCTATATGATTGGAACTAGGCCACTAGTTCTTCAGCAACTCGATGGAAATGATCCAACAAATGTTAAAGCTAGTGTAGAGGTGAAAGGAATCGATATAGGCGCAGTGAATGGTGTTGCTGTTAGCGATCGAGAAAATGTAGTGTATGCAACTGCAAATGGCACTAGCCTTACTCTATATAAAATAAATGCGACATCAGGGCAAGCACAAGTCGTAACGAAACTACCTGAAGGCGCTACTAATGCCGTTGTGCATCAAGATAAATATATTTATTCTTATTTTTCTAATGGTGATTCTTTCCTTGGAACGTACGATTTAGTTACGGGTCAAAAAACGTCCAAAAAAATCGTCGGTTATGACGCTGGCTCTGGCATTGGTGGTGACATTGGCGGAGATCTTGTAGTCGATAAGGATGGCTATCTTTGGTTTGCATCGAATAACAGTGGAGCCGTTGCGCAAATGAATCCTGAAACAGCTGAAGTCATTCGTGTCATTCCGATTACAAATGCGGATGGTAAAACGATTGACGGAGGCGTGCGGGGAATTAGCTTCTTGCCAAATGGGCAGATGCTATTACAGTCAGGATTAAATGAATCCATTGGTCATTCCACTCTTTTTACACTTGATGCGAAAACATTAAGTACAACATATTTAGGCATTGCAGGTGATTCATTATCTTACGACTTAGCTTCACGTGTGAAGCCCGAATTCGATCCATATCCACCTAACCTTGAATCAGAAAAATCGGTTGCTTTACAGAAAAAAGCAGAAGGCAACACAGATGAAAAGAATCCAGAAGTAGGCGACACTTTGCTTTATACAATTAGAGCAAAAAATACGGTGCAATACGGCGTTCTTAAGAATCTGACCATATCAGATAATCTTCCGAGTAGTTTAACCTATGTTTCTGGATCTCTTCAGGTAGACGGTACAAGCGTAACTGATGCCAAAGATCAAGACAAAGGTGATTATACAAACGGCACTGTGACAGGTCAAATAGGTGATGTGAAAGACACTGATTGGCACACCGTGACATTTGAAGCGAAAGTAGCAAAAGGGCAAGCGGGTAAAGATATTCAAAATACAGCGAATGTCAAAGGGGAAAACACACCGCCAGACAATCCAACAACAAACATAGAAATTTATCCTCGTGATCCAAAGCTTGAATCAGAAAAATCAGCGGTCTTACAGAAAAAAGCAGATGGTAATACAGATGAGAAACATCCAGAAGTAGGCGACACGTTGCTGTATACCATTCAAGCCCGTAACGCTGTTGAAGATAGTGTAATAGAAGACCTTGTGATTTCTGATAAGTTACCTCAAGGATTATCTTATGTACCAAATTCTCTACAGGTAGATGGGAATCCAGTCACAGATACAAAAGATGACGACAACGGTGATATGACAGATGGAACTGTCACTGGAACGTTCGGTGAAGTGAAAGATGTGAAATGGCATACCGTGACGTTTGAAGTCACAGTTGAAAAAGGTCAGGCAGGCAAAGACATTCAAAATACAGCCAATGTCACAACCGGCAATACACCGCCAGACAAGCCGACAACGAATATAGAAATCTATCCTCGTGACCCGAAGCTGACTTCTGAAAAATCAGCCGTCTTGCAGAAAAAAGCAGATGGCAATACAGATGAGAAGCATCCAGAGGTCGGTGATACCCTTCTTTATACGATTAAAACAAAGAATACGATAGAAGACAGTCTCGTTGAAAATTTAGTGATCTCAGACGAACTGCCGGAAGGATTAGCGTATGTGCCGAATTCCCTTGAGGTAGACGGACAAGCGGTCACAGATGAGAAAGATCAAGACAATGGTGATGTCACAAACAGAACCGTCTCAGGACAATTCGGTGACATTAAAGATACAGACTGGCATACAGTGACCTTTGAGGTCACGGTTGAAAAAGGACAATCTGGTAAAGATATTCAAAATACAGCCAGTGTCACAGGTGACAACACACCTCCAGATGATCCGACAACAAAAACAGAAATCTATCCTCGTGACCCGAAGCTGACTTCTGAAAAATCAGCCGTCTTGCAGAAAAAAGCAGAAGGTAACAAAGATGAGAAGCATCCAGAAGTGGGAGATACCCTGCTTTATACAATTAAAACAAAGAACACGATAGAAGACAGCCTTGTGGAAAATCTAGTGATCTCAGATCAATTACCAAAAGGGCTGAAGTATGTCGCTGGGTCTCTTGAAATTGATGGAGAATCCGTTACAGATGTGAAAGACGACGATAGCGGTGACTACACAGATGGAAAGGTCACCGGTTATTTTGGTAATGTGAAGGACACAGACTGGCATACCGTGACGTTTGAAGTGACAGTTGAAAAGGGACAGGCTGGTCAAGACATTCAAAACACTGCCGAAGTAACTGGTGAAAACACGCCGCCAGATGATCCAACAACGAAGACAGAAATTTATCCTCGTGATCCAAAACTAGCATCAGAAAAGACAGCGAGCATTCAGAAAAAAGCAGAAGGGAACACAGATGAAAAAACACCACAGGTAGGCGATACCCTTCTTTATACGATCAAAACAAAGAATCTTGAAGAGGACAGCATCGTCGAAAATCTCGTGATTTCAGATAAACTGCCAGAAGGTCTTGAATACGTCGAAGGGTCATTAAAAGTAGATGACCAAGCCGTCACAGACGCAAAAGATGCCGATAACGGAGATTACACAAAAGGCACAGTCACCGGACAATTTGGTGATATCAAAGACACGGACTGGCATACTGTGACGTTCGAGGCAAAAGTAGCCAAAGGACAAGCAGGTAAAACCATTCAAAATACAGCAAGCGTCACAGGCGATAATACGCCACCAGACGAACCGACAACCGAAACAAAAATTGATCCAAGAGATCCAAAGCTTGAATCAGAAAAAACATCTGAGATCTCTCAAAAAGCAGAAGGCAATACA
>NZ_JBQENU010000010.1:35451-118166 GCF_052044605.1 Bacillus sp. 22483
CACAAAAGGCACAGTGACCGGTCAATTTGGTGATATTAAAGACACAGACTGGCATACGGTTACTTTTGAAGCGAAGGTCACGAAAGGATCTGAAGGTAAAACCATTCAAAATATCGCAGTTGTGAAGGGTGATAATGTTGACGAACCAGACAAACCTGAAAACTCAACAGCGGTAGTACCGCCGCCGCATGTGCCAGGGGTGCCAACAAATCCAGAGCAGCCTTCTCATTCAGAACCGGATACACCTGGTCATCATCTTCCGAACACTGCAACAGAGATGTACAACCTTTTACTAGCAGGATTTGCACTTGTACTAATAGGTGCATCCCTTATTGTATGGAAAAGAAGAAAAAGAAACGGATAATCGTCCATGGTTCAAAAAATCATCTCAGCTCTATTGATTACAGCAGGTATTTGTCTTGTGATTGTAGGATATATGAAAATCGTTGATGGACAAAGACAAGTAGATCAATCATTCCAGTCTGCGCAAGCAGCCATCCAGCAAAAGGGGAAAATGGATTCCTCTTTTGTGCCGGAGGCTGGTGAAACCATTGGGCTCTTGCACATTCCAAAGTTAAACGCTGAGTTACCAATTGTAGAAGGAACAGCGGCGGCGGATTTGGCAAAGGGAGTTGGTCATTATCACGAGAGCTATTTTCCTAACGAACAGGGACAAATCGTTTTATCTGGGCATCGTGATACTGTGTTTAGACGAACAGGAGAACTTGTGAAAGGGGATCAACTTGTCATAGAGCTTTCATACGGTCGGTTTACCTATGAAATTGAGAAAACAAAGATTGTGAAAAAAGATGATCAAAGTATTATTACACTACAACAGGAAAAGGAAGAACTTATCCTCACCACATGTTATCCTTTTTCTTTCATTGGTCCTGCGCCAAACAGATATATTATATATGGGAAGCGTATTTAGCCACTGGATCAGCCTGCAGCTCATTCTTTCATTAACCGATTAGAGCGCTTAATCCCTTGATAAACAGGGAATCTTCTATATCATATCTAGAGATGCAGGGGGGGTCAATTTGTTAAATAAAGAAGATGTAAAGTATATAGATAACGTTGGAAGAATTGTCCTGCCGACAGATATAAGAAAACGGTTGAAAATTCACCCACAAGATTTTATTGAAATCTATCAAGAAGAAAGTCACATTGTGATAAAGCCTTATTGGCAGGATAAACCTTGTATCGTTACAGGGCAAGTCACATGTTCCAATAAGGCGTTGTCAGGCGGAGTAGTTGTCAGCCCAGAGGGAGCGAGACTGCTCCTGCAAGATTTACTAGCGCTGCGGCTGCAAAAAGAGATATAAAAAAGGCTGTTCTCACATGATGAGAACAGCCTTTTTGATCATACTGGATTCAAAATCCGGTTTAAGAATTGTTTTGTTCGTTCTTCCTTTGGTCGTTTGAAGATTTCTTCAGGAGGACCTTGTTCGACGATGACGCCGCCATCAATAAAAATCACTTCGTCCGCCACTTCTTGGGCAAACTTGATTTCATGTGTGACAACCGCCATCGTCCAGCCTTCTTTCGCTAAATCCTTCATGACCTTTAAGACTTCCCCGACAAGCTCAGGATCAAGCGCAGAGGTTGGTTCATCAAAAAGCATAAGCTCTGGCTGAATGGCAAGTGCACGGGCAATGCCGACACGCTGCTTTTGACCGCCTGACAGCTGGAAGGGATACAAATCTTTTTTATCCTCAAGTCCTACCTTTTGCAGGAGCTGAATCGCTTCTTTTCGCACCGCTTCTTTCGGACGGCGCTGGACTTGGACTGGACCTTCCATCACATTCTCAAGAACAGTACGATGTGGGAACAGATGATAATCTTGAAACACCATGCCTGACTTCCGGCGAAGCTTGAGCAAATCAGCTTGTTTATTTTTTTTAGAAAAATCAATCGAGAAATCATCGAAGGTAAAGGAGCCGGCATTTGGAATTTCAAGTGCATTTAAACAGCGAAGCATCGTTGTTTTTCCTGAACCTGATGGACCAAGAATCGCCACAACCTGCCCTTTGTTGATCGTAAAATCAATCGACTTTAAAATCTCATTTTCACCAAAGGATTTGTTTAAGCCTTTGACTGTTAGCATGTCGTTCCCTCCTTACCTTGCGACATATCGATCAAGTCGTTTTTCAATTTGGTGTTGAACGAGCGATAGAATGAAGCAGAATACCCAATAGATCAGGGCTGCTTCCATATAAATAAATAAAATTTGATCCAAGTTCGCCGCAGCTATTTCCTGTGATTTACGGAACATCTCAGCCACAAGGATTTGGGAGGCAAGTGATGTATCTTTCACCAAACTAATGAATGAATTAGACAGCGGCGGAATCGATACACGCACTGCCTGCGGTAAAATCACGCGGACGAGCGTTTTGCGATGGGTCATCCCAATCGAATACCCCGCTTCCCATTGTCCTTTTGGAACAGATAGGACGGATGCACGGATAATTTCCGAAGCATACGCACCTACGTTTAAAGAAAAAGCGATGATAGCACTTGGATATGGATCAAGTGTGATATTAAATGTCGGAAAGAAATAGAAAATAATAAACAATTGCACAAAAAGCGGCGTTCCGCGAACGGCCGACACATAGATGGAGAAAATCCATCTGAGGGCTTTGATTTTAGACATTCTAGCAAGAGCTGTCACAAGCGCGATAAAAATACCAATAATGAAGGCAATGATGGCAAGGGGGATTGTATAATAAATCCCCTGCATCACCATTGGCCAAAAAGATTGCTGAAGAAGATCCCAAGGAATGACGACTCCTAGGGTATTACTTTGTAACATCTTCACCAAACCATTTCTTAGAAATCTTAGCAAGTGTACCATCTTTCTTCATTTCTTTTAGTGCGCCATTCACTTTGTCAACGACTTCGCCGCTGCCTTTTCTGAAGGCAAAATACGTTTCTTGTGGATCTCCTGTTTCAAATGCAACTTTTAGGTTTTTGTTACCGCTTGTTTTCAAGTAATTCAAGACAGCCAATTTATCATTGAACGTCAAATCAGCACGTCCTTGCTGAATCAATTGAATAGATTGTGCAAGACCTTCAACGCCTTCAATCTTAGCGCCAGCATCTGTTGCTAGTTTATTGTAGTTACTTGTTAACGATTGTGCTGCTTTTTTGCCTTTCACATCAGAAAGTTTCTTGATGTCATTGTTATCTGATTTTGTCACAACAATGGCTTGAGACGTTGTGTACTTATCAGAGAAATCATATTGATTTTCACGTCCAGTTTTACCAACTTGGTTCGCTACCACATCAAAACGTTTTGAATTCAGACCAGCAAACATGCTGTCCCATTGTGTTTCTTTGAATTCTGGTTTTAAGTCAAGACGTTTTGCAACTTCTGTGATGACCTCGACATCATAGCCAGTTAGTTTATCTGTCTTTTTGTCATGGAAGGTGAAAGGAGCATATGTACCTTCTGTACCGATGGTTAATACGCCTTTATCCTGAATGGATTTCCAAAGGTCACCTGATTCCTTAGACCCAGATTGTTTATTTGCGCTGTCGTTTGCAGCTGATCCACATGCCGTGATCAATGCAACACAAGCGCCTAAAATAATGGCAAAGAACATTTTTTTCATTTTATTCCCCACTTTTCTTGTTGGTATTTACAACATATGATCTTACAGAGAAGTAACCTAAAAGTAAAGCATTTGAAACTAGCTTGAGCGAATCTCACCAACTTTATGCCTTGAACTGGTTGAACGGATAAACGATAGAACTATACCCAAAACAAAAGGTGGATAAAACCAAACGCATTCTCAAACGATGATGAAGAGAGTTCGATTGATGAGAATGTGAGATAGACTACTTAATGGTAAAATATGCTATGATTTTCACATCGAAAGAAGTTTATGTGGGTGTTGATCAGTTGACTTAAATGACTTTCTAAAGTACAAGATCCTCCAGTGAACAAACGGAATAAAAGGGAAGTGTGATCATTTGCATACATTGAAACAAAAACCTGTCATGATTTTAGTACACGAAATATATGGAATAAATGATCATATGAAGAGTATGATCGATCATTTTGACAAAGCTGGTTTTGAGGTTTATTGTCCTCATTTATTAGGACAGGCTAAACACTTCCCTTATGCCAGTGAGAATGAGGCATATGACTACTTTATGAATAAAGTTGGTTTTGATGAATCGGTAAAGATCGTATTGAATGTGGCAAAAGAGTTAAAAACGAAAAATGCAGAGAGAGACATATGTCTGATAGGTTTTAGTGTGGGGGCAACAATTGCTTGGCAATGCAGCCAATATGATCAGTTGTTTACCGGAGTCATTGGATTTTATGGTTCAAGGATAAGGGATTTTCTTGATATGACGCCTTCCTGTAAAACGCTGTTATTTTTCCCGGAAGTTGAAGCTTCTTTTAACCCTCGGGAGGTTGCGGATGTTTTGGAGAAAAGGGAAAAGCTTTGCGTGAAAATAGTAAAGGGGCAGCATGGGTTCGCCAATCCAGATTCTGCGACTTTTCACGCTGAATCTAAAAATCGCTGCTTTCAAGATATAGATGGTTTTATCAAAGAGTGTCTACAAAAGAAAAATGACTCATGACTGTTTGAAATGAGACTCGAATAGAGGGAAATGAAACCAGTGTGTCATGTAAGTTTGCATGCTGGTTTTTTTGTGCAATTCTTTTGGATATAAGGCATCCTATCAAATGATCAGAATCACCGTATAGTTGTGCGAACATTACTAAAATAAAGACTTTGAAACAGTGACGATAGAAGGAAGCATATTTATTATAAAAGATGTATAATTAGTAGGTTGTTTTGAAAATGGAATAATCACATGGAGACATGTTTTGATAACAGAACATCTTAGAAGAAGGAGGGCATCATTGTGGATGTTGGACAAAATCAGCCCGAACAATTGAAAAGGGCGATGACCTCCCGCCATTTATTTATGATTTCTCTTGGCGGTGTCATTGGGACAGGCTTTTTCCTTGGAACAGGCTATACGATTGGACAAGCAGGGCCGGTCGGAGCTGTTCTTTCCTATATAGTGGGCGGATTGATTATGTATTTAACCATGCTGTGTTTGGGAGAGCTGTCAGTCGCGCTTCCTGTGTCGGGGTCTTTTCATACGTATGCGACGAAATTTGTGAGTCCTGCAGCGGGTTTTGCGGTTGGCTGGATTTATTGGCTTGGCTGGGCAGCCACCGTGGCGCTGGAATTTTTATCAGCAGGGCAGCTGATGAGACGCTGGCTTCCACAAGTGGATGTGTGGATTTGGTGTCTCATATTTGGGCTGTGTTTGTTCTTATTAAATGCCAGATCAGCGAAAGCGTTCGGGGAGTCCGAGTTTTTCTTTTCAACCATTAAGATTGTTGCCATCTTACTATTTATTGGCGTAGGCGGAGCGGCGATGTTTGGTTTTATTCAAACGACGAGCGGGGAACCAGCTCCTTACTTTAGTCATTTTGTGAGTGATGGTCTGTTTCCGAATGGCTTGCTTGCCGTTGTCGTCACGATGATCACGGTGAATTTTTCGTTTCAAGGAACAGAGCTGATCGGGATTGCGGCAGGAGAAAGTGAAAACCCTGAGAAAACCGTTCCCCGTTCGATCCATCAGACCGTATGGCGTACACTCGTCTTTTTCGTTTTATCTATTTTTGTCTTAGCGGGTATGGTGCCTTGGAAAGAAGCGAGTGTGCTGCAAAGCCCATTTGTCACTGTGTTTGAGAGAACGGGCATTCCTTATGCGGCAGATATCATGAACTTTGTCATTATCATTGCTTTATTATCTGTGGCGAACTCTGGCCTATATGCCTCTACGAGAATGCTGTACTCTTTGTCGAAGGAAGGAATGGCAGGGAAGGCGTTTAGACGAGTCAATCAGCGGGGCATCCCGATGAATGCCTTACTGCTCACTTTCCTGTTTACAGGTATTTCGTTATTATCAGGATTCTTTGCAGAGAAAACCGTTTTTGCTTGGATCGTGTCTATTGCGGGCATGAGTGCCCAAACCGGCTGGATTACGATTACATTATCACAGCTGCTTTTCCGCAGAAGATATTTGAAAGCAGGCGGAAAGCTGGAAAACCTAAAATTTAAAACCCCTCTTTATCCGGTACTGCCGATCACTGCGATCACGCTGAATTCGATTGTGCTAATTAGTCTTGCCTTTGATGCGGAGCAGCGGATTGGGCTGTATGTCGGCGTACCGCTCATGATCATTGGATATGTTGTCTATCACCGCTATGTGAAAAAACATCAGGTGAAAAGTGAACCGCTCCAGCTGCAAATCCACGGAGATGATGAGATTCGGTTTTAATTCAAAAAAAGAAGCCTTCCCATTTGGGAGGCTTCTTTTTCAATTTAATGCACGCCTTTCATCGCTTTCTTAATCACCGGTGTAAGCAGGAGCATGACACCACATAAAATGATGGCGAGCATGCCGATGATCCCGAAATAGACGGTTTCTGGCACTTTATCAAACAGCTTGACCACTTGCGCATTGATCGCCTGTGCCATTGCATTTGAAAGGAACCAAAGGCTCATCGTTTGCGCTGAGAAGGCAGCAGGTGCCAGTTTTGTTGTGGCTGACAGCCCAACTGGTGATAAGCAAAGCTCTCCGATGACGACAAGGAAGAAGCTTAGAACGAGCCATAGTGGGCTTACAAGTGTATGTGGTCCAGACATGTAGGCAGGAATGATCATAATGATAAAGGATAATCCTGCGAACAGAAGGCCAAGTGAGAATTTAATCGGGGTAGACGGCTGTTTCTTACCGAGTCTGACCCATAACCAAGCAAATACTGGTGACAGGAGCACAATAAAGATTGGGTTCAATGATTGGAACCAAGAAGAGGCTAATGTCATGCCAAGGAAATTCAAGTTTGTTCGCTGATCTGCATATGTGGCTAAAATATTTGAGCCTTGTTCTTGAATGGCCCAGAACATCACCGCAGCTAGGAACAATGGAATATAAGCGAGTACCCTCGACTGCTCCACTGCACTCGTTTTTTTACTAAAATACATCACAATAAAATAAACAATTGGAATCAGCACACCAAGGACACTGACAAACCAAGTGAATAGATTAATCGTGAGCGCTCCTGTTTGAATGCCGATGACAGCAAAAACAGCAAGTACAATCACGATCAATGTACCGAAAATTTTGAAGTTCTTGCGTTCAGCAGCTGATAGTGGATTTGTGACATAAGTGCCGGCAAGTCCAAGATTCGGCTTTTTCGTGATGACAAACGTAATCAGTCCAACAAGCATACCAACGGCAGCGAGTGAGAAACCAAGGTGGAAATTCACTTTTTGACCGAGTGTTCCGACAATTAATGGGGCGATAAAACCACCCATGTTGATCCCCATATAGAAAATACTGAATCCAGAATCCCTGCGAGGGTCTGTTTTTGTATACAGGTCACCGACTATGTTTGATACGTTCGGCTTTAGGAGGCCTGTCCCGATAATAATCAGCCCCATACTAATAAAGAGCGCTGTTGCTCCGCTAGGCAGTGCCAAAATGACATGACCAAGCATAATGAAAACCCCGCCATAAAAGACCGTACTGGACGAACCAAATACCCGGTCGGCGAGCCATCCGCCAATAATGCCTGACATATAGACAAGCGCACCATAGACAGACATGATCGAATTAGCGGTTGTCTGGTCGAAACCAAGACCGCCTTTTGTCACCTCTGTGTACATATAATAAATAAGCAGTGCACGCATGCCATAATAAGAAAAACGCTCCCAAAATTCAGTGAAAAACAGTGTGTAAAGCCCTTTAGGATGTCCAAAAAACCCTTTTTGAGGAACACTTTTAACAATTTTATCGTGGTCAATTGTAGACATGGCATAGATCCTTTCTTAAAAAAAGAGATATGAGAAAAATGATATTCTTGTATAGTTCTTGTGTCAATATAAAACTATTCTAAAACAGGAAAATGTTAGTTCAATAGGCGTAAAGACTCAAAAAGATGAAAAATTCGCTCAAGTAAAAATCATCGGAAAGTTATTTCGGAAGAATTTATATAAAATTTGAAATATCGTACAAGCAAACCTTTCCCACATGCATAGGATGACAAGAGGACATGTGTAAAAAGGAGGGGTTTTCATTGGGGGATGTAAATAAATCTGATCTGAAGAAACCCGTTGTCAATGTATTAGACTTTGGCGTGATTGCTGACGGGAAAACGGACTGTACAGCGAAACTGAACGAATGCCTGGAATGGACAAAAGCACAGGGCTACTCCCACGTCTGGTTGCCGAGTGGAACGTATCTAATAGATGCGGTGTACAGGGGGGATCAATTTTTTCCTTTTCGTAATGCCGGCATACGAGTGCCAAGTCATATTTGTATTGAGATGGCATCAGATGCCGTTATCAAAGTGAAACCAAATGATTCGTGGGGATATGCAGCCTTCTATATTGGAGAGGTAGAGCATGTGACCATTCGGGGCGGGCGGATTGAAGGCGACCGTGATGAGCATGTGTACAAGGCACTCCCGCCAGAAAGAAAAACACATGAATGGGGCTTCGGGGTGTGTATTGAAGGTGCTTCCCATGTGAATATCGATCGTGTTCAAATCAACAATTGTACGGGAGACGGCATCATTGTCAGTCCGCACGGTTTATTGACCCATATCGAATCGTACTCGCCAGCTTCGTCTATTCATATTTCTGGTTGCACCATCACTGACTCAAGGCGAAACAATATTTCTATTACAGGCTGTGATGGTGTCATTGTGGAAGACTGTTTGCTTGAAAGGGCAGGGGTAAATGGGGTCGAGCCAAAAATGGGCATTGATATTGAAGGATACGGAGAAAATGCGACCAACTTGGAGGAACCGCTGAATATTCAAATTCGAAACAACATAGTCAGAGGCGGCGCAGCCAGCTCTATCTATAATTTCAATGGCTATGGTGTGATCATTGAAGGCAATCAAACGGACAGCAGTATCTCCTATGGCTTCGCCACTGAAATGATCATTGCGAATAATTTAATTCGTGCAGTGGGAGGGGGCGTGACAAAAGCAGGGATTACGAGCTTAGGCGTGCCGCTTGATCAATCGGAAAACAATGTGATCATTATTGGCAATATGATTGAAGGATTTGAAAAGGGTATTGATGTGAGGGGAGACAGCGTGCACATCACAGGTAATAAAATCAGTCTTTTTGAAGATGCGGCTGTGTCTGTCTATATGGCCAATCGTATTTTAATAGAAGGAAACCATATTGAGTCAGGGACAAACACACGGCTTAGAAGTACATCGCTGCGTATTTATCAATCAGACAGCATTGTCTTTTCAAACAATACCGTCTACTCTGTCATCGATGCGGCGATGGTCAGAGGAACGAATATCTTAATTCAGCATAATCAATTCAAGGAATTCAGCCGAGGGATATGGGTGCAGGAGGGAGAAGCGGGGATCAACGGCAATCACTTTATTCAAGAAGGACATTCACAGCTCGCATCTTCGTATACAATCAGCGTGACAGGAAATGCAAAGGCTTTCATATGGCAGAATCGTTTTAAGCACTATCAAAACTATGCCGTCTACAGCAATACGACCGCTCCTTTAGAGATTAAAGACAATTCCTTTGAAGAAACGTCCTTATATGTGGTGATGTATATTAAAAATGGCTCACCCCAAATTGGTGATAACCGCTTTTATTTAAATCGTTCAATCGGACAGCCGACAGCCGTTTTTCTTGATGAGGTTGTCTCAGCACGTGTGCTGCGGAATAACATCATTAATCTCTCTCCTCAAAAAGCGATTGCCGTCCGCACCATATCCTCCACTCATTCGGTGATTGCCCATAACGTACTAGAGCGCAGTCAATTGATGACACACTCCACGGACCGGCTCATCGGAAATATTGAAATTGATCTACCGTAAACGCCTGTAAATCCCTTTTTTTGGAGGTTCAGAAGGCGGTTGACAATCATGTAAAAAGGGCATATAGTAATAATTATTTTTCATTTTTCGCAACATTTGCCCTTTTTTTATGGATAAAACCGATTAATTCAATCAGAAAAATGTATCTTGTAAAATAATAACTTGATACAAGGAAGATATAGAAAGGATGAAGAACAAGTGTCACAGCCGAAACGGAAGCTCAAGCTAGGCGTGTTCATCGCGGGAACTGGACATCATGTCGCCTCTTGGAGACATCCGAAAGCAGTACCAGACGCAGCCATGAATCTTGATTACTTTAAACAATTAGCGAAAAAGGCCGAGGAAGGGAAGCTGGATTTGCTCTTTTTAGCCGATAGCTTATCAATTAATCATACATCTCATCCAAATGTATTAACGAGATTTGAACCGCTCACCCTGCTTTCTTCGATTGCAGAGTCTACCTCAACAATTGGTTTAGCAGCAACAGCATCAACTACATATAGTGAGCCATTCCATATTGCGAGACAGTTTGCCTCACTCGATCATTTATCAGGCGGACGAGCAGCATGGAATGTGGTCACATCTTCTATTGAAGAAACAGCGAAAAATTTTAGCGGAGAAGAGCATTTAGCGCACCACAAACGATACGAACGAGCTGAAGAATTCGTCGATGTCGTCAAAGGTCTGTGGGATTCTTGGGAAGAGGACGCACTTGTAAGAAACCAAGAAACAGGAGAATTCTTTGAGTCTAGTAAGCTTCATGAGCTGCAGCACAAAGGTGAATTCTTCTCCGTACGGGGACCGCTTAACGTATCACGCACCCCTCAAGGACAGCCAGTGATCATTCAAGCAGGGTCTTCTGAAGATGGTCAAAAGCTTGCGGCTAAAACGGCTGAGCTTATTTTTACGGCGCAAAACGATCTCGACAAAGCGAAGGAATTTTACCAAAGTTTGAAGGGAAAAGTAGAGGCTGCTGGACGAGCTAGAGAGGATGTCAGCATCATGCCGGGCATCTTCCCAATCATTGCCGATACAGTAGAAGAGGCAAAAGCGAAGTATGAAGAATTACAAGAGCTGATTGTTCCAGAGATCGGCCTTAGCATTTTACAAAACTACTTAGGGGGTATTGATCTTTCGCAGTATCCACTAGACGGACCACTTCCAGAGATTGATCCAAGCGCGTCAAATGCCGTGAAAAGCCGCTTTGACCTTGTGATGAATATGGCGAGAAAGGACAACCTGACCATTCGCCAGCTCTACCAATCTGTTGCAGGGTCCCGTGGGCACCATATCTTCATTGGAACACCAGAGCAGCTAGCAGATGTGATGGAGACATGGCTCGTTGAGGAAGCAGCCGACGGTTTTAACGTGATGCCGCCATTATTGCCAGAAGGACTTGATGCCTTCGTAGACCGCGTCGTTCCGATCCTTCAGGAAAGAGGCCTGTTCAAAACAGAATACACAGGAAAAACTTTACGAGAAAATCTCGGCTTAAAACAGCCAAAAAATCGCTACACGACATAAAGGTGAGGTGACTAACGTTGGGATATACGTTTCGTCTGGCAACTGAGGATGATATAGAAGCGCTGCTTGAACTGACAACAAGAGCCTATGAACCGATTCGTGAGCTCGGCATCCAGTTCCAAGCAGCACATGCAGATGTCGCCCTCGTTCAGAAAAATGTACAAAAGAACCTTTGCTATGTAATGGAAGAAAACGGAGAGCTTCTCTCCACCTTATCACTCCGTATGCCTTGGGGAGAACAGCCAGGACCATTCGGCGTTCCGCATATTTGGTGGTTTGCTTCAGAACCAGCGGCAAAAAAAGGCACAGGCTCAGCCTTGCTTGAGTGGGTTGAAACTGAAGTGTTAAGGGACACACTAAAGGTACCGTTTGTCTCTCTTGGGACAGCTGATAAGCATCCGTGGCTCATGGACATGTATGAGCGTAAAGGCTATGTCAGAGCAGGTGAAAAGGATCTAGGCAAAGGCCATATCACCATTTATTTTAAAAAACAATTACGATCAGATATTACACAACCATAAGAGGAAAGAAGGGTGTACGAACATGAAAAACAAAAAGTGGCTAGTTGTTTTATTTGCGGCAATGCTTGCGGTGTTAGCAGCATGCGGCGGGGGTAATCAGAGTGAAGGCAAAGACGAGAAAGTGCTTAAAGTGGGCGCTACAGGCCAAAGCTATCCATTTGCTTATAAAGAAAACGGCAAACTAGTAGGATTTGATGTCGAGGTCACAGAAGCCATTGCGAAAAAGCTAGGCTACAAACTAGACTGGCAGCTGAGTGAATTCAGCGGACTGATGGGCCAGCTGACATCTGGTAAGCTGGATACCGTATCAAACCAAGTTGCGATTACAGATGAGCGTAAACAAACGTTCAACTTTACAGATACGTATGCATACGCAGGAACACAAATCATTGTCAAGAAGGACAACAAGGACATTAAAGGACTTGACGACTTAAAAGGAAAAACGGTGGCGGCTGTTCTTGGCTCAAACCATGCCAAAAACCTAGAGAGCAAAGACCCAGACAAGAAAATCAACATCAAAACATATGAAACACAAGACGGTGTCTTAAATGAAGTGGCAAATGGCCGTGTAGATGCTTACGTCAACGGACGCAGTGTCTTGTTAGCTCAAATTGAAAAAACAGGACTTCCACTCAAAATCGTCGGCAACCCAATCGTATATGAAGAAGTCGGCTACCCATTTGCCAAAGATGAAAAGCACGACAAGCTAAGAGAAGAATTCAATAAAGCGATCAAAGAATTAAGAGAAGACGGAACACTGAAGAAATTGTCTGAGAAATATTTCAAAGATGATGTCACAGTTCCAATTAAAAAATAACAACAGCGGCGGTGAAAAGCAGACATGAATCACATTGATTGGCAGTATATGGTGACGGTTTTTCCAACCTTGATTCAATACTTGCCGATAACGATCTTCATGGCGATTGTCTCCATGGTATTTGCCATTATCATTGGTGTGGTATTCGCGCTTATAACGAAAAACCGGATACCTGTCTTATACCAATTTGCCAAGCTGTATATTTCTTTTTTCAGAGCGGTTCCAACTTTGGTTCAGCTCTTTCTCATTTATTTTGGTCTTCCGCAGCTATTCCCTGCGATGACCTCAATGGATGCCTTAACAGCGGTCATTATCGGTTTAAGTATTAAAAACTCAGCGTACTTAGCAGAAATTTTTAGAGCGGCTCTTAATTCAGTGGATGAAGGGCAGCTTGAGGCGTGCCTGTCTGTCGGCATGACAAGATGGCAGTCTTACGTCAGAATTATTTTCCCACAGGCCGTCAGAAATGCCATTCCAGCGACGGGGAATACCTTTATTGGTCTTTTAAAAGAAACATCGCTTGCCTTTACCATTGGGGTGGCAGAAATGTTTGCGCAAGGGAAAATGATTGCATCGGCCAACTATAAGTACTTTGAAACGTATTTAGCGGTTGGCATTGTGTATTGGGTGCTCACCATCATTTATAGTTTCCTACAAGACCTATTTGAACGAAAAATCAGCAAACCTTACCGGAATTAAGGAGGTGTGGACATGATCAAGCTCACCAATTTGAAAAAATCATTCGGCGACCTTGTCGTCTTAGACGGAATTAATCTTGACGTGCAAAAAGGGCAGGTTGTGGCCATTATCGGACCTTCTGGCTCCGGTAAATCAACATTGCTGCGCTGTCTAAATCTATTAGAAACGCCAGATGAAGGTACGATTGAAATTGGCGATGCGAAGCTGAATGCGTCTAAATATACACGTAAAGAAGCCCATCACCTGCGTCAGCAAACGGCCATGGTGTTTCAAAACTATAATTTATTCAAAAACAAAACAGCCTTGCAAAACATTACCGAGTCACTGCTTGTGACGAAAAAAATGACAAAACAGCAAGCAAATGAGATCGGCATGGAGCTATTGAAACAAGTAGGGCTAGAACAAAAAGCTGACAGCTACCCGGTCACACTATCCGGTGGTCAGCAGCAGCGGATTGGCATTGCCCGTGCGTTAGCGGTTGATCCACATGCGATTTTGCTGGATGAACCAACATCAGCACTCGATCCAGAGCTTGTCTCAGGTGTGCTTCAAGTCATTAAATCCATTGCCATTCAAGAAACAACGATGATCATCGTGACACATGAAATGGCGTTTGCAAGAGAAGTAGCAGATCATGTCATTTTTATGGCAGATGGTCATATCATTGAGCAAGGGACGCCAACCGAACTATTTGACGAAACGAAGAATGAACGAACAAAACGATTTATCCAAAAAGAAGCAGCGGCTGAAGAAGCATAAGCTGCTTTTTACTCTTTAGAGGGGTGAGTATCAGTGAAATCATTAGGAAATCAAGCTTTAAACAAACGTTTAATTAACATACGCCGAGCGCTTCATGAGCATCCAGAGCTGGCATTTGAAGAATATGAAACGACAAAAAAACTACGAGGCTGGTTAGAAGAGGAAGGGATCACTGTACTCGATTTTCCAGATCTTCAAACAGGGGTCGTTTGTGAAATCAAAGGAGAACAAGAGGGACCAACGATTGCTCTGAGAGCCGATATTGACGCACTTCCAATTGAAGAAGCATCTGGCGAACCATTTTCTTCAAAGATACAAGGAAAAATGCATGCATGCGGTCATGATTTCCATACCGCTTCGATTTTTGGTGCGGCCGTCCTATTAAATGAACGGAAACATGAGCTCAAGGGAACAGTGCGCATTTTGTTCCAGCCAGCTGAGGAAGTGGCGCAAGGAGCGAAACACGTCATAGAGGCAGGCGTCTTAAATGGAGTGGATGCGATATTTGGTATGCACAATAAACCTAACCTGCCAGTTGGCACCATCGGGATAAGAGAAAAAGCATTAATGGCGAGCGTCGATCGCTTTGAAATTGACATTCAAGGAACGGGTGGTCATGCTGGAATTCCAAATCACACAATTGATCCGATTGCCATCAGCGGTCAGATCACAAGCGCCCTACAGCAAATTGTCAGCCGCCGCATTAGTTCTTTGCATCATGCGGTTGTCAGCATCACACGTATTCAAGGCGGCACATCATGGAATGTGATACCTGATCGCGTCGAGATGGAAGGGACCGTTCGGACGTTTGAACCTGAAGTGAGAGCGATGATTCCAGATCTCATGAAACAAATCGTGAGCGGTATCGCAGAAGGGTTTGGAGCAAAGGCAGAAGTGAAATGGCATCCGTATTTGCCTTCTGTGATGAATGACGAGCGTTTGACAAAGGTTGTGGAAGAAACGGCAGGAGCGCTTGATCTCGCAGTAGTGGAGGCAGAGCAGTCACCAGGCGGAGAAGATTTTGCTCTTTACCAAGAACGCATTCCAGGCTTTTTCGTCTGGATGGGGACAAGCGGTACCGAGGAATGGCATCACCCTGCCTTTACGTTAAATGAAGACGCACTCCCAGTCGCTGCTGCTTTCTTCTCCGAGCTTGCGGTTCGGGCGTTGGAGTCAAGAACATGGAACTAACGAAACAGCTCGCAGAGGCAGTGCTTTCTGCTGATCCGTTGCAAGATCAACAGGCCGTTCAAATGGCTCGAAACGGTCTGTTAGACGCTGCGGCAGCAGCGCTTGCTGCAAAAGAGGATGAAGGGATTCAGAAGCTCATGGCGCTGGTGGAACAAGAAGGCGGCGCGGCTCAAATTCCCGTCATTGGACAAGGGAAGAAGGTCAGCCGCCAAGCAGCAGCCATGCTAAATGGCTACTTGATTCACGCCCTTGATTATGATGATGTGCATTCAGATGTGAGAGGACATCCAAGTGCGGTGATCATTCCGGCCTTGCTTTCCCAGCTGACAGACGGTGAGGCATATGGTGATCGATTTTTAGCAGCCTACATTACTGGCGTCGAAGTGATGGCAAGGCTAGGTGAATCCATCGGTAAGTCGCATTATGAGCGGGGCTGGCATAATACCGGAACGCTCGGAGCCATTGCAGCGGTCTGTGCGATTGGTTATTTGAAACAAGTTTCACAGAAAGAGCTGGCGAAAGCGATCGGCTTTGCTGGTGCGCAATCAGCTGGAATGCGAAAGCAGTTTGGGACTGATATGAAACCATTACAAGCTGGACTCGCCGCTCAAACCGCCGTATGGTCCATGGATTTAGCTTGCTCAGGTTTTGGCGGGAGTGAATCGCTTCTAGATGGGGAGCTGGGCTTCTTTTCTCTCTATGGGGATCAGAAACTGGCGGAAAGACGTCTGCTAGAGGAATATGGCACTGCATGGCGTATCGTGTCGCCAGGTCTATGGTTTAAAGTGTATCCGTTCTGTTCAGCGGCGCATCATGCAGCCGATGCGATCGAGTCATTAGTACAAGAACACTCTTCCTTACAGAAGAAGATCGTACAGGTCGACGTCATGTTTCCGCCTGGCGGAGATGCCGCACTCACGGAGCGGACACCTTTGACGGGAGAAGAGGGACGATTTAGTGTCGAGTATGTCATCGCACTAGCAGTGTTTGGACAACCTTTATCACTGGATGCTTTTACGAAAAAAAACATTTCACCAGAGCTGCGGACATGGATGAAGCGGGTGAATAGAGTATATGATCAAACGATAGAACCCCATCCAGACGCAGTGCCAAAAGGACGTTTTACGATTGTAAAGCTCACCTTATCTGACGGCACCATCATCAGCAAACGAGTCGATATTCCTCGGGGAGCACCAGGCTGTGCGTTATCGACAGAAGACATCATACAAAAGTTAAGCAGCGTCACCAGCACATCAAAGGCAAAGCAGCTTTTACAGGCGGTTGAAGAGGGAAATGACGCTGCCTATCTGAAGTTGCTCGTGTGATATGAAAAAAGCTCATCTTTGGAGATGAGCTTTTTTAAATGTCTTTATTCTTATAAGAGTGAATACACTCTATGACGTCAAAGAAGATATTCTCTTCGTCAGGTAACAATTGATCTTGATCTACAACAATCACATTTAAAAACGACCCTATTCTATGACAGAGGCAAAACGAGTTTTATCTTTTAGGTGTATTTTTAAAGGTATCAAATCGCAAATCGACGAATTTAGTAGTACGTTTAAAGATTTAAATCATTGATATGAAGGGAGTATGAAATGTTAACGATTCGTCGTATCTATCAAAAAAATTATCCTAAAGGAAAACAAGTATATTATCAATATACATCTGAAAAATACTATGATATTCATTTGGAAACCAGTCACAATGGTTGGAATATCTCCCTTACAGAAGAAGAATTTGAAGCGCCAGTTAAAAAAAATCTAAAAGAGGAGATTTTCGATCCATATAAAGAGGATTCAGAGGTTTACGTGTCAGAGATGAATGGTGAAGAAACTGGAATTATAGTCATTCAACACATGAAATGGAATAATACATTACTCATTCATGATTTATATGTGGATAAACAATTTAAAAGAAAAGGTATTGGCAGCACTTTCATTAAAATGGCAAAAAAACGCGCTCGTGAATTGAGAGTTAGAATGATTGTATTAGAAACCCAATCATCCAATTTTCCAGCTATCCAGTTTTATTTGAAAAATGGCTTTCAACTGATTGGATTAAATGTCAACTCTTATTCAAATGAAGATATAAAGAAAAAGGAAATTCGCATCGAAATGGGGTGCCTTATAGAAAATCACAATTAGCTTCGTTAGGGCACACCGCCCTCGATATGCATGTCCAGTTCCAAACTGTTTTATATAGACCATTTATAACGATCAGGAAGCGTGTCATTTCATTCTTTTACTAAATGGGAGACTTCTTCATCTGAAAGAACGTAAATGACACTGTCCTCATCTTAGACTATCCTCTGCAATTCCTTCATTTTGCCATTCTACTATATTAAAAAAGAACAATGTGATTCCCCAAAATGTCAACTCCATCAAAAAGTATGAATAAAAGATGACCAAAGCATGATAAGTTCATGAAATCGTATCAATCCAATTGAGATTTGAGAAGGAACATGTAAAATAAAGCTACATAAAGAAAAACAAAGGCAACAGCGGAGGCTGATGATGAAAATATTAATGATTGAAGATAACCAGAGTGTTTGTACAATGACGGATATGTTTTTTCAACGAGAAGGATTTCAAGCGGAATTCGTCCATGATGGATTAGAAGGATTGAATCGATTTAAGCAAGAGGAGGATTGGGATCTGCTCATCTTAGATGTCATGCTTCCTTCAATGGATGGTCTGACCATTTGTCAAAAAGTACGGCAGATCAGTGATGTTCCGATTATTATGCTGACAGCAAAGGAAACGGAATCTGATCAGGTGCTGGGCTTCGATCTTGGGGCAGATGATTATGTGACAAAACCCTTTAGTCCGCTCACCTTAATGGCAAGAATCAAAGCAGTGAAACGACGTTTTGCTCAAACAACATCTACTCAAGAAGGAGCGAAAGAGGGTGAACGGCTAGAGACCGAACATTTTCAGTTAGATAAAAAAACGAGAGAAGTGTTTCTAGAGGGGAAACGGATCGAAAATTTAACGCCAAAGGAATACGATCTGCTGTGCTTTTTTATACAGCATCCTCGGCAAGTATTTTCACGAGAACAATTGCTTGAGCAAATTTGGGGATACCAATTTTATGGTGATGAACGAACAGTTGATGTTCATATTAAACGGTTGCGCCAAAAAATCGGAGACGGACCTAAGCCCTTTCTGTATACGGTATGGGGCGTAGGGTATAAGTTCGATGAAGATTAAATATTTTTACCAGTTGCTGATTAGTCACCTTGGGTTATTGCTCATCGCCATCATTATTATCAGCACCCTCATGTCTCATTTTGTAAAAGATATGGCCTATCAAAACAGAGTGGATGAAATGAAATCTTATGGGAATGAAATTTTGCAGAATTTTCAGCAGCTGCCGAAAGCCGAGATGAACTTCCGCCTTCGTCCATTTGAAGACATTCTCTCGACAAGACAAATTCGCTTTTTCGTCTTTGATGAAAAAGGGACTGTGCTGTCTCAGCAGCAAGAGATGCCGCCGCATGAAGCGTTACTCACAAAGGATTTGTGGGCAAAGCTCTCAAAAGGAGAAGAAATCATAGTCAAGCGGAGTGATTCACGCCGGCTTGATCAAGAAGCATCACTTGTGGCACTTCCTGTCATGGAAGACGGAAAGCTGAAGGGCGGGGTGGTGCTCATAGCTCCTATTCAAGGAGCAGAAGAGTTGATTGCTCAAATGAACCGGTATTTATATATCATCGTGTTTGTGGCATTGACGATTACCTTTATTCTCAGTCTGTTTCTGTCGAAGTTCCATGTGAATCGTATCAAAAAATTGAGAGAGGCAACTGAGAAAATTGCGCATGGTGACTACAACATTCATCTTGAAAACAAACACCTTGATGAAATTGGCACACTAGGTGAGGATTTTAATATGATGGCCAATCGTCTTCAACGGTCAAGAGAGGAAATTGACCGGCTTGAAAAACGGAGACGCCAATTCATTGCGGATGTGTCTCACGAATTGAAAACACCGCTGACGACCATTCGAGGATTGGTCGAATGGCTGAATACTGCGGATGTGCCGGCAGAAGAGAAAGAGAAATGCTATGCGCTCATCACTGATGAAACAAAACGAATGTTGCGTCTCGTCAATGAAAATATGGATTATGAGAAAATCAGGTCGAATCAAATCACTCTTCAAAAATTTCACTATCCACTCATTGATACGTTTGAAGTGATTAAGGAGCAGCTGAGCCGAATGGCTGAAGAGAAAAACAATCAGCTCATGGTAGAGGTTCACCCTGAACAAAAGGTATACGCAGATTATGACCGGCTCATTCAAATTCTCGTCAACATCACAAAGAACGCCATTCAATTTACAGAAGGCGGCCGTATTTCTTTGAGAGGGAAAGAAGAGAATGGGGAAACGATCATTGAAGTAGAAGACACGGGAATCGGCATCGCACCTGAAGAAGTCAAACACATTTGGGAACGTTTTTATAAAGCGGATATTTCGAGAACGAATACACCATACGGAGAATACGGACTTGGCCTGTCAATTGTCAAACAGCTTGTGGACTTGCATGACGGACAGATTGATTTAAAAAGCGAAAAACATAAAGGAACAACATTTATCATTCGTTTACCGCTCCCACAGGAAAAGGGCTAAACTCCGTTTAGCCTCAGCGTGTAGAAAAACCCTCGCATTCGGTGTCAGTCCTGCGTGCCGGTGCTCACGAATGTGAAATTCGCTCCGCGCCGGTACTCGTCTTTCCTAGGGCTGCAAAGGTTTTCTATCACGCTGAAAAGAAGAAAAGGGCTAAACTCGGTTTAGCCCTTTTTGGTGTATCATCACTTATTCTGTTTTGGAGAACGTTAGGCCGATATGAGCAAGTGCCTGCGGTAAATCCTTACGAATGGTGATGTCTTTAAATGAAATATTCGATTGAATCGCATTTAGCGCAAGGTCTTGCTTTATTCCTGTTAAAACAGCTGAAATGCCTAAAAGTCTTAACGTTTGCGCATAGCTGACCAAGTATTGAATGCTTTGTTCATTGAGTCGTTTTGTCCCTGAAACATCAATGACCAAATGAGAGAGCGACAGCCTGTAGCTTTCCTGTAAAATGGTTTCTAAAATATGCTGCGCACGTGTCTCTTCGATATCACCAAGAAGAGGGAGCACGGCGACACCGTCAACAACAGGTACGATCGGTACAGATAATTGCTGAATCTGCCGATTGGCCTGGTCGAGTTCTAAGACGTAACTCAACAAAGATGCCATCGTTTCAAACATATGAACATGCTCTTCTGTAAATTGCTGCGGCCTTAGATCAAGTCCACAAATGGTTCCATAGTTCGTACCATCAGTAAAATCGATGGGAACCCCAATAAATGATCCGCCTTGCAGCTGTTTCGTGACGTCTAAGTTTTTTGAACGCTCGTCCAAGCGGATATCAGGGATCAACAGCGTATCGCGATGATCGACCGCCAGCTTGCAAAATGTCTTCTCGTAAGGATTTTCTTCCCCTTCTTCAAGAAGCTGCTCGTCTTGATTTAGCACTTTCACAATCTGATTGGTGTTTTGATCATTTTTAGCAATAAACAGTGTATTCACATGAATGAATTGACTCATCATGTTTAAAATACTTGTAGAAGCATCATGAAAATTGCGAAACTGTTTTAATAGTTGTTGACGAGGCATGGATTAGGACTCCTTGTAGCTCCGATCAATGGCCGGAACAATAGTTGATTTGTCTCTATCATACAAAATCAAACGAGAAATAGATATACTTTAATGCGCAAATCGTGCGAGATCAAAAAGACTGCCGATCCGGAGATCTGACAGTCTGCTGATTAAATGGAGACAGGCACCGTGGACATAGAGAAAAATTCCTCATATAAGGCTTGAACGGCTTCTTTTTCTTGAGCCGCTTTGACGCCAAACATCATGCTCACCTCTGAAGAGCCTTGGTTGATCATTTCAATATTCACTTTGGCTTTTGACAGCGCTTTTGCCGCTCTTGCTGTTGTACCAACATTATGACGCATCGCTTCTCCTACGACCATAATAAGCGAGAGGTTCCGCTCTAGAACGACTTCATCTGCATCAAGTACAAGCTTTAATCGGTCTAAAAGCTCTTGTTCAATCTGCTGCTCCTCCAGCTGATCCTGTCTTAAAATAATGGTCATATCATCAATGCCAGAAGGCACGTGTTCATACGTAAGTCCATATTCCTCTAACGTTTGCAACACTTTACGTCCAAAGCCCACTTCTCGGTTCATCAAATACTTGGAGATATAAATACTGCAAAATCCATTGTCTGATGCGATTCCCACAACAGGGCCATTCGTATGATCCCGTTGATTTACAATTTTCGTACCTTTGGCCGTTGGATTATTGGTGTTCTTAATCTGAACAGGAATGCCTGCCCGAAAGGCTGGAATAAGTGCCTCATCATGAAATACAGAAAAACCCGCATAGGACAATTCACGCATTTCACGATATGTCAGCTCTGTGATTTCCTTTGGTTCATGAACGATCGTTGGATTGACGGCGTAGACTGCATCCACATCCGTAAAGTTTTCATACACATCTGCCTTCAGTCCATTTGCCAAAATGGAACCGGTAATGTCTGATCCACTGCGGGAAAAAGTGACGATATCACCCGCTAGACTAAAACCGAAAAAGCCAGGGAACACAATGATGCCAGAGCGTTCTCTTAATTTGTACAAATGATCATACGATTCTGGAAGGACTTGCGCTTGACCAGGCTCGTCGCTGACAAATAGACCGGCTTCTTTTGGATTCACATAGTGCGCTTCGACGCCTTGATGCTGAAAGTAGGCTGCAATCAGCTTTGCGTTATTATCTTCACCGCTTGCTTTAATCGCATCAAGATAACGCTCAGGATGAGAAGAATCAGCCTGTAATAACGTGTTTACATCTTGCCGGATGGTGTCAATAATGTCATGACCTAACCCCAGCTCATCCGCAATCGAGGCATATCGCTCGATGACAGCTTCTTGTAAATCGTGTGCTTCACCTAAACGTAAATATTGTTCACCGCAGCTAATTAATAGATCGGTGACCTTCGTATCCGTTGAATGCCGTTTTCCTGGTGCGGAAACAACGACTGCTTTTCGAGCTGGATCTGCTGTGACAATGTCAAATACCTTTTGCAGTTGCTTGCCAGAAGCAAGAGAACTGCCACCAAATTTAACGACCTTCAATGCATACATCTCCTATAGTAAAAATTTTCTCACAAATTGAATAGTTTCTATTATCAACTCTTTTCTTCAAATTATCAAGGTTTTTCTTCTCTGAATGAACAAATGTATTTTTGGGGAAGACGTTATGTGTGCATAGATGAAAAAAGAGCCGGCGATATGCCGAGCTCTTTGTCTTTATGAAGAAGAGGACGAAGAAGATAACTCCTGCTTCATCACTTTGTTTTTACGTTTTTCTTTTAAGAAGAATGAAAGGACGAGTCCAATGACCGCAATAGCACCAGACACGATAAATGACGTATTCATGCCATGAACGGCTGACTTCATTGGATCGGATAATGCTGCATTGGCAGCAGAGCTGCTCATAATGGAGACAAGCACAGCCGTCCCGATAGAGCCGCCCATTTGTCTCATCGTATTATTCATTGCTGTCCCGTGCGGAATCAAATGCGGTGGTAACGAGTTAATACCGGCTGTTGTCAGCGGCATCATGATCATTCCAACCCCGATTAAGCGAAGTGTGTAGGCCACTGTAATGAGGGTAATCGATGAATCAAGGCTGAGCATCATAAATGGCAGGGAAGTGACAGCTAATATCGTAAATCCGCCTAGAGCCAGCCCTTTACCGCCTACTTTGTCAAAAATTCGTCCGATAATCGGCGATAGGAATCCCATAAAGAGAGCCCCTGGCAATAAGATCAGCCCTGTATCAAGGGCTGATAACCCTCTGACATTCTGCGTATAGAGCGGCAGAATCGTCTCTGTTCCAATCAGTAAGGCAAAGACGAGCATACCGAGGAAGGTCGTTAAGCTAAAGATCGCAAACTTAAAGACGCCAAACTCAAGCATCGGTCTTTTCAAATTCGACTGACGCAGGATAAAGAAGAACAAGCTCACAGCGCCGACAATGAGTGAAATCAGAACGGTCGCACTCGTCCAACCATACGTTCCGACACTTGAAAATCCGTACAGCAGTCCGCCAAATCCGAAGGAAGACAGGATCACCGATAAGACATCGATACGAGTGTCTCTTTGCTGTGTGACATTTTTCATTAAGAAGAAAGCAAGAATGAGATCAATAATACCGATTGGAAGAACAATATAGAATAAGAACTTCCAGCTAAAGGAATCGACAATCCAGCCGCCAAGTGTTGGTCCAAGCGCCGGTGCGAATGAAATCACTAGTCCGACCATACCCATGGCTTGCCCGCGTTTTTCTTTTGGGAAAATGGTTAAGAAGATCGTTTGCATGAGCGGCATCAAAATCCCTGCGCCAGCTGCCTGCACGATACGTGCTGCAAGTAACACTGGGAAATTAGTGGCGAACGAAGCAAGAATGGTACCTGCTGTAAAAATGCTAAGAGCCGTTAAGACTAAGGAACGGCTTGAAAATTTCTCAATTAAAAAGGCCGTAATTGGGATGAGAATCCCGTTTGTCAGCATAAAGGCTGTGGTCAGCCATTGACCTTTACTGACATCAATATTGAACTCTTCCATGATATGCGGGATCGCTGGAATGAGAAGCGTTTGGTTTAAGATCGCAACGAACGCCCCAACGAGGAAAATCCCAACAATCACAGACCGGTTATACGATGTTGTTGATTGGTTCATATTATCCCTTCTTTATCTATAAAATAATGCTTTTCAGCTGTGACACGTTTTGAGATAAAACGCTGTGTTTGCCTAAATAATCAAGCAATGAGCTAATTAAAAAGGTTCTCGGTTGGTCCTTTGACAGTTCTTGACTCAGCAGTTCAAACGCAGAGAGGAGATCGTCCTTTTCTTCTCCGTTTGCTAGTGTGTGAAGCTCTTGTTTCATCTTTGTTAAGTACGAGATGACAAGCTTTTCTTCATCATATTCTTCCTGTGTGGAAAGCAAATAAGAGTCCATCAGCTGATCTGTTAGCACAGGCTCAATGGAGCAAGGCTTTATTGATACACGGTCCATTACACCGATGATCATTTCGGCGGCATTTTCTAATTGGATGTTCTTGTGCTCAATCGCCAACATCAAGATGAATTCTCTCATTAATCCGTTGAGGACAATCACAAGATCCCACACATAAGGCGCAACAGATTCACCATATGTGCTTAAAATGATGTCTCTGTGTCGCTGCATGATAATGGAGCGTGTCTCACGTAAATGCTTAATGACGATGGGCGAATGCTGTGAAAAAACTTCAAAGGACAGCATATTCAAAAATTTATGATTCTCTTTAAACTCTTCAAGCTCAAGCTTAATCTTTTTTGTGAATTTTTCCTTTTTGGACAGCGTCGTTTCGGAATGAATGATCTGAGAAATCTCTCTCATTTTGCGCTGATTGTATTTAATCAGTTCCAATAGAAGAGCTTCCTTTGAATCAAACAGTTTATAAATTGACGCTTTTGATATTTTACAGGCATCAGCAATTGACTGCATAGAGACACTCATATAGCCTTTTTGAGAAAATAATTTCTTCGATACCCGCAAAATCTCTTCTTGCTTTTCGTTCATCTTCATAAGTCCTTTCCGAATCGGCAAAACCATATGGTCACAATGGAAACCGAGTGGTCACTTTTGCTATGATAACAAAACCAATGACACATGACAAGAAAATGAACTTAAAAAAATACATGTCTCAATGACATGTATCCGATTGTTGACAAAGGGCTAAAATGAACTTGATTTTAGCCCTTTGTCTTTTTTGTCATAGACGAGTAACGAGATTGTATGTTAGAACAAAATACGATACATTTATCGTATGAATAATCCAAATCATCCAACCCAAGAAAACATGAGACTCATTTCTGTGCTGCAAGCATTGGCTGACCCTGTTCGGCTGGAAATTGTCCGCTGCTTAGCAGAAGCGGGTGAGAGAACATGCGGTACGTATGATATGAACATTGCCAAGTCCACGCTGTCGCATCACTTTAAAGTACTAAGAGAAGCAGGCATCGTGAAAGTGAGAATTGACGGGAAGCACCGTTACTACTCTCTCAGAAATGACGACATTGATACCGCTTTTCCAGGCCTCTTGTCATCCGTATTAGCTGTAGACAAGGAGCGGTGGTAAGAGAGTCTTGCATCAACAAATGACAAATCCCCAAGGCATTGTAACCTTGGGGATTTGTGATGCGTCTCGTGTAAAACGGAATTAGGCCATTGAATGATCCATAGACAGATGGACAATGTCATAAATGTGAATCTGCTGCTCTATATTCTCTGGTAATGAGTCCAGAAAAGAATATTTGACGCATTTCCATTTATCGGGATTATATACGATGACTTCACCCTTATTGTCGTTAAAATGGGAAAAGAGATGGGCGATATCTAGATTTTCAAGGCAATCAGTAGGATGAATCGTCACATACTCTTCAAGAACGAATGTGCTACGATGAAAGTCATTTGTTAAATGAACGGAATACGTGATGCCAATATTGATTTGTTTCCAGCCAAAAGAACGTAAAATATGATCAAATGACCCCTTAAACACAAAATCCGTCATGCCCTCAGATTGTTTCCAAATATACAATGGGCAATAGCCATTGTGTAAACTCCTATGTTTGTCTTTTTCAGTGATCAAATAAGCTTTAAATAATAAATCCTGATATCCATCTGTTTTCCATCCATTGTTCAGTGCTCTTTTTCTAATGATATTCATATCATAATCCGCAGGCAGATCCACATGATATTGCATGGCATGCATTGAAACACTCCCTTTCAATAGCCATCATAATGGACTTCAAACCAGTTGAATAATACATATTTGTGTTATTGTTATCACAAAAAGTGATAGGTGATCATGATGAATATAAATGATTTGATTATTTTTATAGAGGTGTATCAAAAAGAATCGATTAATCAAGCGGCTAAAGCTTTAGGGTATGCGCAATCCAATATTTCTCAAAGAATCAAAGCGCTTGAAACTTTATATGATTCAACATTTTTTATCCGGCATCATCATGGAATCAGTTCAACAGGACAGGGGGATTTATTTTATCAATACGCTCAAAAAATCGTAAAAGAAACGAAGTCCATTCAACAAAAATTGACTTCAAAGAAAAAGAACGTTTTATGCTCTGAACTTCTATTTAACGTTTTATACGAGCAACGAGTTTTAGAGGATATTCAAGCCACTGATTTTATCATTGCTTCATCAAGTACGATCAACAAAAAGTTAACAGAGGATGTGTATGATCAAATTATTTCTTTTAATCAAATGGAAAAACCGGAATATCAATTAAAAGAGGTAAAGAGCTTGGCATTGAACGTGTATGGAAAATCTAAAGAAATATACGATGATGATATCTCATTGGTCGTGAATCGTGATCAGCTTTGCCCATTAAGACATGAGGCCAGACGTATGCTGGGTGATCGAACCCTATTTGAGTTAGATTCGTTTGAAGGAATGATCAAAATCGTTGAACAGGGAGATGGTATTGCGTTACTGCCAACTAACTTGAAAAGCCTTCAAACACTCGTGAAATTGCTAGAAAAAAATATTCACATCAACTATTACGTTTATGAAAGAATGTGATCGTAACACTCCTCTGTCGGTTTAGTCCCGTCAAAGGAGTGCCACGATTCATCTACATGAGCTGTTTTATTTCCCATAAATCGAGTCATACAGGCGTTTCACCGCTGGCTTAATATCCTCTGGCCGCATATGAGAGAAACCGAGGACAAGCGGGACAAAGCCTTCTTTGTGACCAGGCACATGCTCATCAAGGGTAAAACGGTCCATCCCGTACATTTTCAGCTTTCGGTCTTTGGCGCGTTGTAAAATCTCATGCTGCGTCCGAACTGAGCGGAATTCTGCGATAAAATGCAGCCCTGCATTTTCCCCGATAATCCGTACGTTGTCACGAAAGACAGTGTCGAGCTCCCCAATGAGCTGTTTTCGTTTTTCCTCATATAGCCCATTCATTCTTTTAATATGCCGCTGATAGGCACCATCTTTTATAAAATAAAGAAGGGTGTATTGTGTAAAAAGGTTAGCCGTTTGAATAAAAAAGTGCTGTTCTTCTTTATAGCGTCTTAATAAATGCTGCGGCAGCACCATGTAGCTGATCCTCAAGCCGGGCAGCAATGATTTCGAAAAGGTCCCCATATAAATGACTTTGTCATAGCGGTCAAGGCTCTGCAGCGCCGGTATGCTGTCTGTGCCATACTTAAATTCACTGTCATAATCGTCCTCAATGATATAGCGGTCTGGCTGATCAGCCGCCCAGTTTAACAGCTGTATCCGCCGGGAAATCGGCATGATCACCCCTGTTGGGAACTGATGAGAAGGCGTAATGATCAACACATTTGGCTCTTTCTTCTGAATATCGCTCATCCGCACCCCTTTTCGATCAATGCCAATCGTTTCAATCCGGTGATGATTGTTTTTCAGCATTTGATACAGTCTGCGATAGCCGGGGTTTTCTAATCCATATATTTGATCAGCTGGAAGGATGCTAGATAACGAATGAATGAGCGACTGTGTACCTGCACTTAAAATGAGCTGTTCAGGGTAGCATTTGACCCCTCGTGCAAGTCCAATCAGCCGGGCGATCGTTTCCCGTAGCTCATAGACGCCTTGTGGGTGCGGCAGCTCACCAAAGGCTTCTTGGTGGAGATGAATCGCTTTTTGCTCACTTTTCAGCCAGCTTTTAAAAGGAAAATTGGCTGTATCAACAGAAATATGTGAAAAGGAATACCAGTCATCTCGCTCAATCGGATTCTCTTTTAAATCCGCTGGAAGGGAAGAGGGTTTCAGTTGACCTGATTCATGAAATGTTTCCAGTGATTCCACAAAAAAGCCTTTCCGTTCAACCGAATATAAATATCCCTCGGCAAGCAGCTGCTGATAGGCGCCATTCACTGAGTTGACGCTGACGTTTAAAGTATCTGCTAACTCTCGTTTAGACGGTAATTGATCGTGTGGTTGCAGGTTGCGGTTTAAAATTTCCTCTTTAATTTTCGTGTAAATTTGATGATAAATAAATCCGTTTTCCCCTGTTTGATCTAGTTGAATTGTCAGCATCTCGTCATTCCATCCTCTCTGGTACCATGAAAAAAATGATATTGGTACTTTCTATCATACCAAAAAATATTCAGAATAATAAAAAAGACATAAAGGGGATGGATGACAATGAGTCAAACGACAACAAACCGTTTTTCAACAGAGGAATGGCAGGGGAAAAGAGATCAATACGTCGCAAGAGGCGTAAGTAATGGCAACCGTCATCTTGCAGCAAAAGGGAAGGGAGCCGAGCTTTTCGATATTGATGGCAATCGTTTTATCGATTTTGCAGGCGCCATCGGTACATTAAATGTAGGACACTCCCATCCAAAGGTTGTGGAAGCAGTCAAAGCACAGGCAGATAGCCTGATTCACCCAGGATTTAATGTCATGATGTACGAATCCTATATCGAATTGGCAGAAAAACTATGCCACCTCACACCAGGCGACCACGACAAAAAAGCCATTTTCTTAAATTCAGGTGCAGAAGCAGTTGAAAACGCAGTGAAAATTGCCCGTAAATATACGAAAAGACAAGCGGTTGTCTCTTTTACAAGAGGGTTCCACGGAAGAACGAATATGACGATGAGCATGACAAGCAAGGTTAAGCCTTATAAATTTGGATTCGGCCCATTTGCATCAGAGGTGTATCAAGCGCCGTATCCTTATTACTATCAAAAACCTGAAGGATTAAGCGATGCAGCCTACGACGAATACATCATTGATCAGTTCAATCAATTCTTTGTCGCAACCGTTGCACCAGAAACAGTCGCTTGTGTGGTGATGGAGCCAGTCCAAGGGGAGGGCGGATTCATTGTACCATCGAAGCGTTTTGTCCAGCACGTCGCTTCATTCTGTCAGCAGCATGGAATCGTATTCGTGGCAGATGAGATCCAAACAGGATTCGCAAGAACAGGGAAATACTTTGCGATTGAACACTTCGATGTGGTGCCAGACTTAATCACTGTGTCAAAATCACTTGCAGCTGGCCTGCCGCTGAGCGGTGTCGTTGGCAGAAAAGAATTACTTGATGCAGCGGATCCAGGGGAGCTAGGGGGGACGTATGCTGGCAGTCCATTAGGCTGTGTGGCGGCATTGGCTGTACTTGATATTATTGAAACAGAAAAACTGAATGAACGATCTGAACACATTGGACAAGTCATTGAGGACAAAGCGAATGAGTGGAGAAGTCAGTATTCATTCATCGGGGAAGTCCGGCGATTAGGGGCAATGGCGGCCATTGAAATTGTGGAAGATCAAACAACGCGTACACCAGATAAGAAGACAGCCGCAGCGATTGCAGCCTATGCAAACAAGCACGGACTACTCTTATTAACGGCAGGGATCAATGGGAATATTATTCGCTTTTTAACACCACTTGTCATCACAGATGAGCTGCTGCAAGAAGGACTAGGGATCATCGAAGACGCCTTCACAGCACGCTAAACAACAAAGGGGGATGGTTGTATGCAAAAACAACAAATGGCTAAAACCATGTCGCAGTCAGACGTACTGTTTTTATCCATTGGTGCAATGCTTGGCTGGGGCTGGGTTGTACTTTCGGGAGATTGGATTTTAACAGCTGGATTTTTAGGAAGTGTGATTGCCTTTGTCATAGGGGGCATTCTCGTCATCTTTATTGGACTAACGTATGCAGAGCTTTCCTCTGCGATTCCAGAAACAGGCGGAGGACTCGTCTTTGTCCAGCGGGCATTTGGGATCAAATCAGCGTTTGTCTCCGCATGGGGCGTATTGTTCGGTTATGTGTCCGTGATTACGTTTGAAGCGGTCGCACTTCCGACAGTCATTGACTATGTCATTCCAACACAGCATGTTGGTTTCCTATGGAATATAGGAGGATGGGATGTTTACTTTACATGGGTATTGATTGGATCTGGCGGTGCACTGTTTTTAACAGCTCTGAACTACATTGGCGCAAAGCCTGCTGCCATTTTTCAATCGGTGTTCACAGTGGCCATTATCCTGACAGGTTTTCTTCTATTAGGCGGAGCTACATTTAATGGAGATTTTGCAAACCTTGAGCCGATGTTTCAGGGCGGGGTTGGCGGTCTGATGGCTGTGTTAGTGATGATTCCCTTTTTATTCGTTGGGTTTGATGTCATCCCGCAGGTAGCGGCGGAGATTAACGCACCTAAGAAGATCATCGGGAGAATTTTGATTATCTCCATTGTGAGTGCGGTTGTATTTTATCTGCTCATTGTCTTTGGAGTAGCGGCAGGATTGTCAAAAGGTCAGCTTGAGGCTTCATCACTGGCAACAGCAGATGCCATGGTACAGCTTCTTGGTCATCAGGCGTTTGGGACTGTGCTTGTCATTGGTGGTGTAGCAGGCATTGTGACGAGCTGGAATGCATTTATCATTGGTGCAAGCCGTATCCTCTATGCAATGGCGGAAAGAGGCATGATTTCCAAATGGTTTGCGTATATTCATCCGAAGTATAAAACACCGACAAATGCCATTTTGTTCTTAGGTGCACTTGCATTTTTTGCACCATTACTTGGCCGTCCTGCCCTCGTGTGGATTGTTAATGCAGGCGGTGTGGGTATCATCGTTGGGTATTTGATTGTGTCCATTGCCTTTATGAAACTTCGCAAGACAGAACCTGAGCTTGAGCGTCCATACCGCATTAAATATTGGCGGACGACCGGCGTTTTAGCCATTGGCCTTAGTTTCCTTTTTCTTTCATTTTATTTTCCTGGGATGCCGGCCTCCTTATCATGGCCAGCTGAATGGATTTTGCTTTTAGGTTGGGCACTCATTGGGTATATACTATATGTAATGAATCCAAGAACGAAGGAGAAGGTAGAGCATGACAAACGAACTCAAAGTGTATAATCCTGCAACCGGAGAAGAAATTGCCTCAGTTGCTCAGCATACAAAAGAACAGATTGAAGCTGCGATCACTCGCTCACACAAAGCATTCAAAACATGGGCAAAAACGTCAGCCCATGAACGTGCAAATATCATTCGCAAATGGTTTGATCTCATGATCGAGCATAAAGAAAGGCTCGCAAAAATCATCACAGAAGAAAACGGGAAGCCGTATCAAGAAGCATTAGGGGAAATCGTCTATGCCGCTGGATATATTGAGTGGTACGCAGAGGAAGCAAAGCGGATTTACGGCAGAACGATCCCATCTCATACGACAAACAAACGCCTATTTGTCACAAAGCAGCCAGTTGGTCCTGTTGCTGCGATTACACCGTGGAATTTCCCTGCGGCGATGATTACAAGGAAGGCTGCACCAGCGCTTGCGGCGGGCTGTACGTTTATCGTGAAACCTGCTGAAGACACGCCGCTTACGGCCATCGAGCTTGTCAAATTAGGCCATGAAGCCGGAATTCCAGAGGATGCCTTGCAATGGGTGATTGGAGATGGAAAAGAAGTGGGGGGAATCTTCACAGATAGTCCATTGATCCGCAAGATCACGTTTACTGGCTCAACACCAGTTGGAAAACATCTCATCAAAAACAGTGCGAGCACAGTGAAACACGTTTCTATGGAACTTGGCGGTCATGCCCCGCTGATCGTAGATAAGGACGCCAACCTTGAATTGGCTGTGAAACAAGCAGTGGCATCTAAATTCCGTAATGCAGGTCAGACGTGTGTTTGTGCCAATCGATTAATTGTCCATGAAGAAATTCATGAAGCATTTGCGCAAAGCTTCAGCAAAGAAGTGGAAAAGCTGAAAGTAGGAAATGGTTTTGAAGAAGGCACGTCCATCGGACCGATTATCAATAAGCGAGGCTTCGATAAAATTGTCGAACAAATTCAAGATGCCGTGGATAAAGGGGCGAAAGTTCTTGTCGGCGGCGATACACATTTTGACGATGAGAAGTCGTATTATTTTGTTCAGCCGACGGTGCTAACTCATGTCGACCCTTCAATGAACATTATGCATGAAGAGACGTTTGGTCCAGTTGCACCCATTACGACATTTAGCACATTAGATGAAGCCATTGAATTAGCAAATGATACACCTTTTGGACTTGCGGCTTATTTCTTTACAGAGAATTACCGCAATGGTCTCTATATATCTGAGAATCTAGATTACGGGATTATTGGCTGGAATGACGGGGGACCATCCGCTGTGCAGGCACCTTTCGGCGGTATGAAAGAGAGCGGTATTGGTCGTGAAGGCGGCATCGAAGGCATCGAGCCTTATTTAGAAACGAAGTATGTGTCAATTGGTTTAGACGAATAACATGTGAAAAAGACTGTCCGAGAAGTCTCGGCAGTCTCAGCGTGTAGGCAAACCCTCGCATTCTTTGTCAGTCCTGCGTGCTGGTGCTCACGAATGTCAAATTCGCTCCGCTCCAGTACTCGTCCTTCCTAGGGCTGCAAAGGTTTTCTATCACGCTGAAAAGGAAGACAAAGGGCTAAAATCAAGTTCATTTTAGCCCTTTGTCAACAATCTGTGACTGTCCGAGAAGCCTCGGCAGTTTTTTTATGTTAAACAGCCGGTGGGAAAAGTTGATCCACCGTTTCTTTTGTTTCTTTGAGAATCTCGTGGATGTCGTCTGCAGATGCTTGTTCCATGCTGCTGAATAAGAGCCGTTCGACTGGCTCAACGCCGATCAGATCGAAGGCGGCTGTATCTGTCGTCATGTGATGGCTGGGGGTGATGATCATATTTGAATCAAGAAAGGTCCTCGGTGCATCATGCGTATTAATAATGACCCCTTTTTTGTCTCGAAGCAGATTTTTCACCACTCCGTTTTCATTGATCTCATACGCAAACCCCTCTGAAAAAACGCGCTCCACATAACCCTTTAGCATCGCCGGCAAGCCTGTCCACCATATTGGAAAGATAAACGTGAGGACATCAGCTTGTTGAATCAGCTTCTGCTCTCTTTGAACCGGTACCGGCACATGTCCGTTTCTCATGGCAACCTTTTCTGCTGTTGTCAGCTCTGGCGGAAAGCCAATGCTATACACATCACGAACCGTCACATCATGACCATTGTTCAAAAGAGTGCTTACAACAAGATCTAATAGGGTTTGATTTAAGCTTTGCTGGGGATGAGCAAATATGATTAGATGGTTCATCTCATAGCCTCCTAGGTGGTCATGTGTCTCATTATGGCATGCACGAGTATCCTATTCAATCCTATATTGGTAATGATAGGTTGGGAAAATAAAAAGCGACCGCTTGAAAAAACGATCGCTCATGTAAGGCTTATTTCTTTCTAAAAGCAAGTCCAAGTGCAATTAATGCCACAACTAAGGCTGCAATGGACAGACCAAGAACAAGTGGTGAAGAAGAAGAAGAGGCTGTTTCAGATGCCTTTTCTTCTTTTGGTTTTTCTTGACCATGTGAATCCGTTACGGTATTAGACGCAACAATGTTTGTGATCGAATGAGGCTTATCAGCGTCCTTGTCGCCAGTCCATTCAACTACTGTTCCATCCTTGTAATATTGATAGGCATCCCATGCCGCTTCGCCGGCTTTTTCAGGGTTTTTTGCGACAAACACGAATTGCTGGAACTGGCCAGCAAGGACACCATCGCCAGTTGCTTCCCAAGTGACTCTTGTGACTTTTCCGTTTTTCTCTTCAGTTGTTGTTTTCCAGCCAGGCACTGGCTCGTATTGCTGGAATTCTACGCCTTTAGGCATCGTGATGACAACCTTTGTTGTCGGACTGTCGCTTTCAGAAGGTACTTTTAACGTATAGGTTTCCCAAGCATTCGTTGCAGATGTATCAGGTTTGACTGTCACGTGTGCACTCACAGGAATCGCCAGTAAAAATGAAGCGAGAAGCATTGGTAATAAAGCTTTAACGTATTTTTTCATATGAAATGAACTCCTTTTAGTTTCTTCTAATGAATGTCGTATCGATGTTGTCAAAAGAACCAGTTAATGCATGAATCTCAATTTTCCAAGTGCCTTTTTCATTTAGTAAGAGGTTTTCAGCCGAGAAATGTCCATTCTTTAATCGCTTCAGCTGAAACTCGTTTGGCGTTTCATCACCGAACAAGGAGACTTTGTGGATCTTAGCTGTCACTGATTGAATGTCTGTGATCGTTTGTCCATCCTTCTTCGTAAATGCCACCTCGAACGTGTTTTTACCAGGAGCATTCGGGGTAATGCTCAAAGACACAAGGTCACGATGCTCCACCTGATTGGCTCCAAAGAATGGCTCTGGTGCAGGCGGCGGAGGGCTTGGGATATTGGTGAATACGGCTGTTAATAGTAAAATAGCGATCCCAATGATCCACTCTGCTCGTAAAGATACGTTTCGTTTCTGCTTCTTTTCCCATCTCAGCATCAAATAATGGACGAGCCCAAGTAGACCCATGATGATAAATAAACCAAGTTTGATTAAGAAGGTGCGTCCATAGGCTGATTGGAAAAGGGCATCAAATGATTGCAGGATAAAAATCGCATTCACAAACCCAGAAAACACAATCAGTCCAACTGAGAGCAGTGCCCACGGATGAAAAGCTGTCAGGGTGCTGCGTATGAGCGGCTGATCTTCATTCGGCAGTTTCTTCATCAAAAGAAGGACAATGGCTGTTAAGCCGCCGACCCAAATAGATGCCGAAACGAGATGAATGAAGTCAAGTGACGTTGTCAGTATTTTATTATCTGTTGCGGCTGGATGACCGATTTGTGCTTTTAGCCATAGGAGCACAGTGAAAATGAGCAGTGGAAACAGCCATACCCGGAAGGAAGTGAAGTTTCCTTTTTTCATCGCCACAATCGTCCAGATCGACAGTAGAACAAATGACGCCATTAGCATCATCCACAGACTCCCGCCCGAAGTCGACGCAATGGTTTCTTGTAAAAGCGATGGTTGAAATGCCCCTAAAAAGGACACGTCTGCCGCTGATTTAGTTTGAATCGGCAGCTGGAACAAGAGTGATCCGCCCATCATGATCAGTGAAACAGTCAAAAGTCGCTTCATTCGCCGAGCTAAAACGTCGGTTATGGCCGCTTTAAACCATAGAAGCCCAAATAAAATGGTTCCAAGAAATAAGCTAAATGACGTATACAGAAAGGCTTTGTCAATGGTTGAAGCCATATCGATGGATTCACTCGATTGTCCTTGATCTAATTGATCAAATCCTCCATCCGCTTTTCCGATACTAAACGGAATCATGCCAGACACAGAGTGCCCATCGGCTGATACCGCATTCCACTGAATGGTGTAAATGCCTTTAGGTAAATTCTTTTTTAAAGCTGCTTCCATGATCTTTTGCTCTTTGATGACCGTATCTCCTTGATCCACACGATCCCCTTTTGAATTAAACACCTTAATGGCATGAAATCCACTTTCGATCCCTTCACTAAAGGTGATCGAGACTGCAGGAGGCTGCTGATCCAGCTCTTCATTTGCTACTGGATTTGAGCTCACCACATATGCATGAGCAAATGCCTCTTTTGGAATGAAAAAGGAGAACATGAAGATGAGCAGCAGAAGCCACTTACGATATTTCAACAATGTGAATAACCGCCTTTCTACCTATGAAAATGTCTCATGTATCAGAAAGAAAGCGGCAGTAAACTGTGAGTCACAGAAAAACCGCTCTTTCTATTGTACCGCCCACTCTAAAAGGTAAACGAAACAAATAGCAAGATGGTTCACTTTTTCTGTGTCATGTCTTGTCTGCGCAGACGTTTCTTGAATGTTTGATCAATATAAGCCTATTCGATTTAAGTAGAGGAAACAAGAAGTGACCATTTGAAAGTTGTGAAATTCCAATGAATTTTGCGCCAAAACAACAGTAAATTCAACTTTTACCCCGCTATCATCTATGGTATGCCGAGAAGTGTCACATCATTTTTCAATTTTGTCACACACTAAGTGACAAAGTGACATTTAGTTTCAATTGAAGGGAAAGTGAAAGCGTTTTACGATAGGTATAAGAGCTTCACTGACTCTTGTTCTTATATCTTTTGACCTATAAAGCCCGAAATAAAGGGAGAGAAGAAAGGGGTTTTCACAGATGCAGGAAAAAAGCGGATTCCGCGTGAAAGTACAGCGCTTTGGAAGCTATTTAAGCGGCATGATTATGCCGAATATTGGTGCATTTATTGCATGGGGACTCATTACAGCTTTGTTCATTCCAAGTGGTTATCTTCCGAATGAGCAATTAGCTACACTCGTTGGACCGATGATTAACTACTTACTGCCGCTCTTAATTGGTTACACAGGCGGTAAACTCGTCTATGACCATCGAGGCGGAGTGCTCGGTGCTACAGCTACGATTGGGGTCATTGTTGGCTCAGACATTCCAATGTTTTTAGGTGCCATGATCATGGGGCCGCTGGGCGGTTATCTTATTAAGAAAATCGACCAGCTGTTCAAAGACCGAATCAAATCTGGCTTTGAAATGCTTGTGAATAACTTTACGGCAGGTATCCTCGGTGCCATTCTTGTTGCCATTGCATTCTATGCTATCGGCCCAGTGGTACTAGGTCTGAATAAAGCCCTTGCGGCAGGTGTAGATATCATTGTCAATGCTCATTTACTACCGCTGGCAAGTATCTTCATTGAACCTGCAAAAGTATTATTCTTAAACAACGCGATTAACCAAGGTATTTTAGGGCCGTTAGGGGTCGAGCAAGCAGCGAAGACAGGGCAGTCTGTTCTGTTCTTGCTTGAAACAAACCCAGGGCCAGGTTTAGGTGTTCTTCTTGCGTATATGTTCTTTGGAAGAGGAAATGCGAAACAGTCTGCACCAGGTGCCATTGTCATTCAGTTCTTAGGAGGAATCCATGAAATTTACTTCCCGTACATCTTAATGAAACCAAAACTCATTTTGGCTGTCATTGCAGGGGGAGCAAGTGGTGTCCTGACGTTCACATTATTAAATGCAGGATTAAAAGCTGTGCCGTCACCAGGAAGTATTATTGCGCTTATGCTGATGTCTCCAAAAGGCGGTCACCTTGCCGTTTTAGCAGGTGTTGTCGTAGCAGCTATCGTATCGTTCCTTGTCGCATCGGTCATTTTGAAAGCATCTAAAGAAGTTGATGAAGATTTAACAGCAGCAACAGAAAAGATGCAGGACATGAAAGGCAAGAAAAGTGCAGCAGCCGCTGCTCTTACGGCACAAAAAGAAGACACTCAAGCAAACGAGCAAGCAGCATTTCCAAGTGACGTCAATCCAGATGAAGTGAATAAAATCATCTTTGCCTGCGATGCAGGGATGGGTTCAAGTGCAATGGGTGCGTCCATTCTGAAAAACAAAGTGAAAAAGGCAGAGCTTGATATCGATGTGACAAACACGTCGATCAGCAACATCCCAGACGATGCGGATGTGGTCTTTACTCATAAAGATTTAACAGACAGAGCCAAGGCAAAGCTGCCAGGCGCTGTGCATATCTCAGTGGATAATTTCTTAAACAGCCCGAAATATGATGAGCTGATTGAGAAATTGAAAAAATAACATGACGAAACGGGTTGAGTCCAATTTTTCCTAATTGAACTCCCCGTTTTGGTTGTTTTCCTGATTTTTATTCTAAAAAAGGTGTGTGATCATGTATGAAACAAGTACTTTCTAAAGACAATATTTTTCTAAACGAACAAGCAGGTTCTAAAGAAGAAGCCATCAAAAAAGCAGGCGAAGTCCTCGTAGCAAACGGCTATGTCACAAGTGATTATGTCGACAAAATGTTTGAAAGAGAAGAGATCTCTTCTACATTTATGGGGAACGGCATTGCAATCCCTCATGGAACAGAGGATGCGAAAGCGGCTGTCCTTCATTCAGGGATTTCGATTATCCAAATTCCAGATGGTGTTGAATATGGTGAAGGAAATGTGGCGAAAGTCGTCTTTGGGATTGCTGGAAAAAACAACGAGCATCTTGATATTCTGTCTCAAATTGCGATTGTCTGTTCAGAAGAAGAAAATGTAGAACGGATCATTCATGCAAAGGATCAGGATGAACTGATCGCCATCTTTAATGAGGTGAACTAATATGAAGGCACTTCATTTTGGAGCAGGGAATATCGGCAGAGGGTTTATCGGTTCTTTGTTAAAGGCATCAGGCTTTGAACTTGTCTTTACCGATGTGAATGAAGCGGTCATCAATGAGCTGAATGAAAGAGGAGAATACACGGTTGAACTGGCAGCACCAGGGCAGAAGCAAGAAGTAGTAGGGCCCGTATCAGCGATCAATTCTTCGCAAAATCCAGCAGCATTAACAGAGGCGGTTGCCACAGCCAATTTGATTACAACAGCTGTTGGACCAGCCGTATTGAAGATCATTGCCTCATCGATTGCTGAAGGATTAAAACAAAAAGAGCCTGACCATATCATCAACATCGTGGCATGTGAAAATATGATTGGGGGAAGTGCTCATTTAAAAGAAGCGGTGTTCTCTCATTTAACAGCAGATGAGCAAGCAGCGATATCACAAACCGTTGGCTTTCCAAACGCTGCGGTTGATCGCATTGTTCCGATTCAGCACCATGAGGACATTCTCAAAGTGTCGGTTGAACCATTTTTCGAGTGGGTCATTGATGAGACGGGCTTTATTGGAGATGTTCCGCAAATTGACGGAGCGACTTTTGTCCAAGATTTGACGCCGTATATTGAACGGAAGCTCTTCACCGTCAATACAGGACATGCACTAGCGGCTTATGTCGGGTATCAGCAAGGCGTAAAAACCATTAAAGAAGCTGTTGATACACCAGACATTCGTCAAGTTGTCGAAGGTGCCCTTCATGAAACGGGCAGTTATTTAATTGACGCGTATGGCTTCCGAAAAGAAGAACATGATGCGTATATTCAAAAAATCATCAAGCGATTTGAAAATGCTTTTATCTCCGATGAAGTGACTCGAGTCGCACGATCTCCTCTTAGAAAGCTGGGAGCAGATGACCGTTTAATCGGTCCAGCGAAAAAGATCAAGCAGCCAGTGTACTTAATCAAAGGGATTGCTGCTGCTTTGGCTTACGACTTTGCAGAAGACGAAGAAGCGGTCCGCTTGCAGGCATTAAGGAAAGAAAAAGGCATTGAAGGTGTGCTTCAAGAGGTATGTGGACTCAAACCTGAAGACGATCTCTATCAAGCCATTCTCAAAGAAACCGAGCGATAATCAAAAAATCCCTTTCTAACGTGAAAGGGATTTTTCTATGACTTTTTTAATACTTTCCCCTGCATGACGATATATGTAGTAAGGGGGAATTAGAACATGAAAAAGAAAGCGTTTGCTTCAAGGAGTGTCTTTTTTCAATTGATGTCAGCCATTATCGTTATTACAATTTTAACAGGCGGACTTGTAGGAACAACGGGGTATTTTTTAGCGAAAAATGTCTTAATTGATGCAGGGAAAGCAGATTTAAAACACATCGTAAATGGAGCGATGGCCACTCTTGAACAATTGAACGACCGTGTGGAGAAAAAAGAACTGACGCTTGAACAGGCGCAGGAACAAGCCCGTATTTACTTGAGCGGGCCGAAGAATGACAACGGGAAAGGGTATCAATTTCAAAAATCAGATTTCATCTATAAAAATAAAGGCTACCTTGTCGCATATGGAGCCGATTATTCATCACAGGTTCATCCGGTTAACGACATCGGCGTCATCCCAGATAACACGACAAATCGTCAAAAAATGGTCGCTGGCGCCACAGCAAAAGGTGAGGATGCACACTATATCACCTATATGGATAAAGACGATGCCACAGGGGAAGAAAAGCAAAAACTCGCTTATATGAACCAGTTTACACCGTGGAATTGGAGTATAGGAATCGCTGTATTTCAGGATGAATTTTATAAAGAACTAGAGCAGATGAAGCTCTATATTATTCTCATTACAGCAGGTGTCGCTCTTTTAAGTATGGGTGTCTTTTATTTGGCAGCCCGAGGAAAAGTGAGATTGCTCAAGCAAGTCACGGCTGCTTCAAAAGAAATTGCGGCGGGCAATATTGAACGCACCAGCTTAAAAGAAACCTCGGATGAAATTGGACAGCTGGCAAAAGGCTTTAATCATATGTCAGGAGAGCTCAGAGCACTTGTGAGCGGTTTGCAGGAAACGAGCAGCCAGCTCGTCGAATCTGCGACAGATCTATCCGCCATCTCTGAAGAAACATCCGCTAGCAGTGAAGAAATTGGCCGAGCGATTGGAGATATCTCAACTGGGACCCTTCATCAAGCATCAGACCTTGAGGTAGCCAATCAACAAATGACTCAGTTCAATCAATCCATTGAAAACGTCAAAGAACAAAGCGACCAGATCAAACGAATTTCAGACCAGTCGAACCAATCTTCCGAGCAGGGTCAGCAAATTGTCCAGCAATTAAAACAATCAAATGAGCAATCCATTCAGGCATCTCAAGGCATTCGATCAGGGATTGAGCAGTTAAGTACAAAAGTACAAGATATTTCTCAAATCACAGATACCATTGAAAGCATTTCAAACGAAACGAACTTACTGGCCCTGAATGCGAGCATTGAAGCAGCTCGTGCAGGAGAGCATGGCAAAGGATTCTCGGTTGTGGCGAGTGAAGTGCGGAATTTAGCTGAACAGACAAAGCAATCAGCTGTTCAAATACAGCAGATGATTCAAGGCATTAAAGAAGAAACGACGGCTACAGCTGGCATGATGTCCAAAACAATGGATCGTTTTGCCGAGCTTGATGAAGCGGTTCATGCAACAGAACAAGAATTCAATTCCATCTCTACATCGATTTCACAAACCATCGTTGAAACGAATGCGATGGCAAAAGAGCTGAATACATTACTGGAACAAAACGACCTCATCACAAAAGCGATGCATGGTGCAGCGCATATTTCTCAAGAAAATGCCGCAGCGATTGAAGAAATCACTGCATCTACTGACGAACAAGTCACCGCCATCTCCAATGTGGCGAAGGCAGCAGAAAGGCTCAATGAGCTAAGCATGCGATTGAATCAAGATATTGCACGTTATCGTTTATAAGGTATGGTCAAACGGACGTCGAAAAGTCGATGTCCGTTTTTTTATTTAGACGACTTTCGTCCTTATTGCCCGTCGCTTTTGATTTGTTTGGTACGTTCGATAGGCTTTCCAAGCATTGGCACATAAAAGCCCTGTGAGTAAGTAGGATAAGCTGTTAAATAAATAGAAGTCCACACATGAAACGACAGCACAGAGGATACCAAAGATGATTTGATCACGATTCTTTGCTGGTGAAGTAGGTGGATCAGTCAACATAAAGAATGCAAGGAACAAGACGGCATTTAAGTAGGGCGTAATAAAAGCAGATGAAGCATCCGTTAGGCCGATGAATCCCAATATGAGGTGAATGAGTCCGTATGCGGCTAGAAAGGCGAAAACTTGCGGGAACTTTTGTACGCGGCTTGTCACCAAATAACCGCCGACCACCACTAGGATTATAGTCCACCAAGGTAGAAGAGACATACCGCCCCACCAGCTTTGATTGGAAGAAAATAAAATGACTGAGAGCCATAAACCAAATGCGGCTGGATTCAAAATTGGTTTCTTTTGATAAGTGATGACATGCTTAGATAAAATGGCTACTGCGGCTGTGAAAGTAGATACAGCAAAAGAAGTGGCTGGACTGAGAACAATGCCAATAATCAGCCCTGTGAGCAGAGCTCCATCAGGGAATGTGTGTTTATGACGTTTCCGAATCACTCTTGTAATAAAAGTGTCAAGAATCAGTGCTGTCCCAATGCTGGTGGCAACTGTAGTGAGACCACTAAGAAATCCAGTGTGCAGACTGCCGGCGGCTAGAAGAACCAAAAGAATGGCAATGACATACCGTTTCGGCGTCCGAATGTAGGTTTTTAGTGAAGGCGATGATTTCAAAAATGTTTGGTCTGTGGTTGGTGCTGGCTGTAATTCCATAATGGAACCTCCTTCATCTCCGGTGTTAGGGTCATATCAGCATCTTGATCCACCATCACGGCAGGTATTTCATGTTCGGCTAAAAAAGAATAACCTCCTTCTCTACCTAATAAAAAAGCAGCTGTAGAGAGACTATCTGCGAGCATACCGAGTGGTGCAATGACGGTACAGCTTAACAAACTTTGTTCAGACTGTTTCGTTTGAGGGAGAATCAAATGGTGCGTATGAGGATCATTACGGCTGATCCGTTCATAGCTTCCAGATGTACAAATCGCACAATTAGTCGTTTGAATGACCGAGATGTTGGTCTGTTTGTGAATGGGATGCCGAATCCCAATTGTCCACTCTTCTTGTTGTTCGTTAAATCCAGATACCAACACATCCCCACCAGCATTCATCATAAAGCCTTCCCATGCTTCAAGCTCTTTTGCGGCAAGATCGCACGCAAATCCCTTTGCAATAGAACCGAAATCCAAAATAAGCGGTTTGTTCAAATAAATCGTCCGATTCGTCTCGTTTAACTGGACGTCACGGTAATGAACGGCTGTGTGTGGAACGTCATCTGATGAAAAAGTCTGTCCTGTCGTGTATAACCGATTGAATCCTTTTTGTTCCATGACTTTCCCGATGGTTGGATCATACTTTCCATTTGTTAATTCAGCTAACTCTAACGCATAGGCTGTTAAATCGAAAAGCATTTCACTGACTAATACCTCTTGATTTGAGCGATTGGCTAACTTCATGACTTCCGAATCAGAACGAAAACGGCTAAACCGATGTTCGATATCGTAAAAAATGGAAAAAGCGCGATTGATGTCTTCTAAAACAGCTCGTCGATCTTCTTCATAGGCAACCACTTGAATATTGATAACAGTTCCCATAGCCAGCATGGATTTTTGATAAGTCATCAGTTTTTGTTGTCCTAACCATTTCATCATAGTGTCTCCTCTCTATGCCTTTGCCTGCTCTAAAGCCTGAGCAACGGCTGTTTCAAAATCCTGAGTACTTAATGTTGCACCGCTCACCGTATCTACATCAGCACTTTGTCTGATAACCACTTCATTAGGTAATGATGAAATGGAGCTTTGCCCGTATCTAGTGTTATCACTCGTAATCTCGACAGAAGTGATATTTCCTTGTTTGATGGTAACAGATACACTGATAGAGCCAATCTCATTTGATCCAGTACCAGAGAAAGTACCATCCTTGAGTTCAGTTTCTGAAGTGGTATCTTCTGTTTGAGTGGCGGTAGTATCTGATGTGAGAGATGTATTATTAGAAGCGTCTGCTTGTGTATTTGATTGTGCTGTTTGAACGGCTTGAGCGTGATGGGTAGTTGCATAACCAGTGATGTATAAGCTGCTAATGGCTGCGGTGCAAAGACTAATCATTTTCTTATTTATTTTTGCCATGATGTATCCTACCTCCTATTACGATCTACTATATAGAAGAAATTTGAACAAACCATGAACAAGAAAAGAACGATTTTAGATAATGGGTATGAAGAATCAAGATGTTACACGTTATCATTTATTTTTGACTGTGGTTCATTTATCAGGTAGGATGAAATAAATCTAAACCTTGCTCACGCAATCAAAAAGGAGTGTTTCGTCCATGAAAAAGAAAATATTGATGTTCTTACCTTGTGGCTACGGATACTCCACTGCTGTTTTCTTTTAGGATAGACAAAAATTGGTGAAGTCTGTCTACAGGAGGAAAAACACGCAGAAAAATCATAGTGAGTGAGGGATTTACATGGAAAAAATCACGAGAAAAAACCCAGAAAGTATGCCGAAACCCGTTGGCAACTACAGTCATATCACGAGGGTGCCAAAGGGTGCGGGGTTATTTGTGACATCAGGTCAAGTAGGGACAGGAGCGGATGGACAGATCCCATCAAGCTTAAACGACCAAGTCACCAATACGTTTGAAAATATAAAGAGAATCCTTGCATCAGAAGGATTGAATGAAGAACACGTCATCAAAGTCAATATTTGGGCAACAGAAGAAATTGATTGGGACCATCTATATCCACAGTGGGATGCAATCTTCAAAACGGCATATCCATCAATGACCGTTGCCTATGTGACTGCATTAGGGTGGCCAGAGCTGAAAATCGAAATAGAGCTATGGTGTGCCGATATTTAATCAAAAAAAGAACAGTGCAAACTGTTCTTTTTTTGATGAGTATTTATGAAACAGCTTTGAATCGCTTTGTAATGAATGCACCGAGAAATGCACAGGCTGTGTAGATGATGACCCAAATGAGAAAGGTTTTATTTCCACCAATAAAGGTGAACATCAGAATCACACTCGCTACCAGCACAATCAAGGTGGGGAACCAAATGTTCTTTAAAAACAATGTGCCGAAAATACCAATCAGCACAGAGATCATAGGTAAACCAAATACAACGAATAAGACAAAAACAGCCATGTTAATTACTCCTTTGAACCAAATCAACTATTTACATAAAAACATATAACAGTGCTGCACCCATATGCGGAAGAGCAAAGATGATGAAAAGAAACGCCGTATCAAGACGAAATATCCGGTGTTCTTTTGTTTCAGAGTGATAGGCCGCTCGTGCCTCTTCCCCGTTGGTCCATGCACCCATAAGAAATCCAGATGCAACGAACGCAATAATAGAGATTCCACCACTGACGAATCCAATCCATTCATGGTGCTGTAATATGAGCGCCGCACTGCAAATCACCAGCATGGAGCAAACACCAACAAAAAAAGCATGTTTCTTTCTCATTACGCTTCACTCCTTCGGACAGCTATTAGGAGACCGCATCACATATTTCAATGAAATGTCCATCAGGATCAGACACGTAACTAACCGTTTGTCCCCACGGCTTCTTGGCAGGTTCCTTGATGACAGGTACTCCTTTTTCCTTCAAGGCCGCAATGGTTTCATTCACATCATCCACAACAAAGCCAATCTCAAACGTTTGTGACGAGCTAACTGCCTCTGGAACAGGCAGACCAAGTGCCTCTTTCACATCTTGGCGTGAATTAATCGATAAGGTCACTTCTCCTGTATCAAACTCAACATAGGATTCAACTCTCAATTTAATCGGGAAACCGAGGATATGATGGTAGAACTGAATACTTGCTTCAACATCGTTTACATATAGAATGGTATATTTCATTTTCATATGGAAAGCTCCTCTCTTCATATACGTGTCAAAACCGGAAAGGTTTCCCACTCATTTTAACATATAGGTCATAAGAATTATTAAATTCCAAAAAAACCAATATTTTCACCTCAATCGTCTTGAAAAACAAAATGTGGTGACATATGATAAAAATGTAAAATGAGAAAAAATAGGGGGGAACTTACATGTTGAAAAAAATCATGGTGGCTGTCATATCATTCGGTCTTTTACTTAGCTTTACACAAGTTGACACTCACACAGCGGATGCAAAGACAGTCAAGTACAAAAACTGCAAAGCACTCAACAAAGTGTATAAAGGCGGCGTGGCAAAAAGCAAAAATACGAAAAATAAAGGTGGAAAAACGAAGTACAAGCCTTATGCATCAAAAGCACTTTACTTAAAAAATAAACACCTTGACCGTGATAAAGACGGCATTGCGTGTGAACGTTAAGAAGAAGAAAAAAGACCTGTCACAAGGTCTTTTTTCTATGGGATCAAACTCGTCCCTTTGTGCCATCTTCATCTTTATATTAAAATAAAGATAGATTCAAAAAATGATACAAAGTGGGGTACTCAATTTGTCAACACAAGCTGATAAGAAAGACATCCGATTGATTGCCATTGATATGGATGGCACGCTGTTAAACAGTGAGCACGTCATTCCTGAGGAAAATAAACAAGCCATTAAAGAAGCAGAAGCCAAAGGGGTCCATGTGGTGATTAGTACAGGACGTACGCTGATGACATGCAAAGAGCTGGTCGAGCCGCTGAAACTCTCTTCCTATCTTGTCACAGCGAACGGAAGTGAAATTTGGGATTCAAACTTCCAGTTGATTGAACGGGAACTACTGCATCCCGATCACGTTCAGATGATGTGGGATCTAAAAAACAGATACGAAACCGATTACTGGGCATCTACTGTGGATAAGGTGTGGAGAGGAGAATTCCCTGAACGCATTCATGACCACGAATGGTTGAAATTTGGTTTTGATATTCATGACGATGCTGTACGTGAGGAAGTCCTCCATACATTGAAAACAAATGGACAGCTAGAAATCACGAATTCCAGTCCAACCAATATTGAAGTCAATGCAGCAGGCATTAACAAAGCGGCAGCTCTTGCAAAAGTAGCAGAACGCATTGGCTGCACAATGGACAATGTCATGTCACTTGGCGACAGCCTAAATGATATGGCGATGATTCAAGAAGCCGGATTAGGCATTGCAATGGGCAATGCACAAGAAGTTGTGAAAGAAGCGGCTGATTGGATTACGGCTCCTAATACAGAGCACGGGGTAGCAAAAGCCATTCAGCATTGGGTGCTGTCTAAATAAACGAGTAGAAAAAGTGAGAGGACATGACCTCTCACTTTTTTTGTTTTCTCCTAGTTCTATTGTTATATTTTCTGACAATTTCATGTGCAGTCTATCCAAAGTTGGTATAATCAATATAAATTCGAATATTCGGACTTTCTATTCCGTAATTCGGAACGACAAGGAGGGGTCCTATGTATCAAGTGGATATTAACTGTGATTTGGGAGAAAGTTTTGGTCAATACACCATCGGTTCAGATGAACAAATTCTTGAATATGTTACCTCAGCCAATATTGCATGCGGTTTTCATGCGGGAGATCCAACTGTGATGAGAAAGACGGTTAAAATGGCACTGGATAAAGGGGTTCAAATTGGTGCACATCCAGGTCTGCAAGATTTAGTCGGTTTTGGCAGACGTCCAATCGCGATCTCAGCAGAGGAAGCCTATGATCTTGTGATCTATCAAATTGGTGCACTATCAGCCTTTCTGAAAGCAGAAGGCGGTACGATGCAGCACGTCAAACCACATGGCGCCCTTTACAACATGGCGGCTAAAAATACTGAATTATCTGAATCTATTGCGAAGGCTGTGTATGATATTGATCCTAACCTTGTGTTATTTGCGCTGTCAGGCAGTGAACTTGCGTTAGCAGGGGAAAGAATCGGTCTTCAAGTGGCACATGAAGTTTTTTCTGATCGGACGTATCAACCAGACGGGACACTGACATCACGCCGTGAACCTCATGCACTTATTGAAGAGGATGAAAGGGCGGTTCAGCAGGTCATCCGTATGGTAAGAGAGGGAAAAGTGCAGACAGTGCAAGGGGAAGATGTTCAGCTCAAAGCAGATACGGTGTGCATCCACGGGGATGGCAGTCACGCGCTTCAATTTGCAAAAACCATTACAGCGAAGCTAAAAGAAGCCACTATTCAACTCAAGGCCTTTCGATAAATCGTCATCAAAGGGGGAAACAGCATGAAAAGAGAGAAAGCCAAACAGATGAAAGCTCCAAAAGGGAACCGTTCTATGCTGATGGGCGCAGCCTTTTTAATGGCAACGTCCGCCATTGGACCGGGATTTTTAACACAAACAACGGTGTTCACACAGCAGCTCGCAGCTAGCTTTGGGTTTGTCATCTTGATTTCCATTTTACTAGACATTTTTGCGCAAACAAATGTATGGCGTATCATTGCCGTCTCGGAAAAAAGAGGACAGGACATTGCCAATATGGTTCTGCCGGGGCTCGGATATGTGTTAGCCTGTTTGATTGTCATTGGGGGTCTTGCCTTTAATATTGGAAATATCGCTGGTGCGGGTCTCGGTTTTCAGGTCATATTCGGCGTCGATCCCCGCATAGGGGCTGGGGTCAGTGCAGTCATTGCCATTCTCATTTTTGTCATCAAAGAGGCAGGAAAAGCGATGGACCGATTCACACAAATCGCTGGTTTTGTCATGATTGGTCTGATGCTGTATGTGGCTATTTCTACAGCACCGCCAGTTGGAGAAGCGGTTATGAGAACTTTCGTGCCAGAGAAAATTGACATGTTATCAATTGTCACACTTGTCGGCGGGACAGTTGGTGGCTATATCGTTTTTGCTGGTGGTCATCGTCTGCTGGATGCTGGCATTAAGGGGAAGGAAGCATTGCCGCAAGTGACGAAAAGTTCCATTTTCGGTATTTTGATCACATCCGTGATGCGTGTGGCTTTGTTTTTAGCCGTTCTAGGAGTTGTCTCAAAAGGCTTACAGATTGATCCGTCGAACCCGCCTGCGTCTGTTTTTCAATTAGCATCTGGAAATGTTGGATATAAAATGTTCGGGATTATTATGTGGGCTGCTGCCATTACCTCAGTCATTGGAGCAGCATACACCTCCGTTTCCTTCTTTAAAACCTTCTCACCAAAAATCGAGAAAAATCAACGAGGCATTATCGTTGGATTCATTGCGCTCTCGACCATTTGTTTTATAACGATTGGAAGACCTGTGAACATATTGATTTTGGTTGGGGCCATCAATGCATTGATCTTGCCGCTTGCACTCGGAACATTGCTGATTGCTGCCTATAAAAAAGAAATTGTCGGTGATTATCGCCATCCATTCTTTTTGACCGCAACAGGTGCGTTTGTTGTTGTCATCATGGCAATCATGGGCGGATATACCATCATGAATGAAATTCCAAAACTATGGAGCTGATCACATGAAAGCATATCAAACCTATAAGCCGTCACAAATAAGGGAATTGATTCGTAAGCAGAAGATCACAGGCCCAACGGCTGGCTTTGCTGAGGGATTTGCGCAAGCCAACTTAATGATCGTCAAAAAAGAGCTGGCCTTCGATTTTCTTTTATTTTGTCAGCGGAATCCGGCTTCGTGTCCTTTGCTTGATGTGCTCGACCCAGGTGATCCAGTGCCAAGGCGTTCAGCACCTGATGCCGATATTCGAACGGATTTCCCTAAATACCGTGTTTACAAAAAAGGGGTTCTTCAAGAAGAGATAACAGATATTTCTTCCTATTGGGAGGATGATATGGTGGGCTTTCTCATCGGATGCAGCTTTACGTTTGAGCATGCACTCATGCTGAATGACATTCCTGTCCGCCATATTGAAAATGGACATAATGTCCCAATGTATCAAACGAACATTTCATGTGAAAGGGCAGGTGTATTCCATGGTCCGATGGTTGTCAGCATGAGGCCGATCCCAGCGCATCAAGTCACAAGAAGTGTTCAGGTGACGTCTAGATTCCCATCGGTACATGGCGGTCCTATCCATATAGGTGATCCAGCTGTGATTGGTATTGAACATGTAGATCAACCAGACTTTGGAGAACCATCTGTGTTCAAAGAAGGGGAAGTTCCGGTGTTTTGGGCATGTGGTGTGACGCCGCAAGCCATCGTCATGCACACTAAGCCAGACATTGCGATCACCCATGCACCCGGTCATATGTTTATTACAGATGTAAGAGATCAAAAGCTCGGTGTCCTGTAGAAAGAGAGGTGTCATAAGAGTGGCATTTTCAACGATAAAAGATACGATCACGTTCCACCCGCTAGGAGACGCAGCCATTGTCATCCAAGCCGGGACTGACATAAGTGAAGACATTCATGAGCGTGTGAAGCAGCTGTTTTCATGTATTGAACAGCATCCATTTGAAGGATATGTGGAAGCTGTTCAAGCTTTTACAAACGTGACCGTCTTTTATGAGCCCTATAAGGTGTATCAATCTGCTCAGCTTAAGCAACGTGCGATCTCTCCGTATGAATGGGTCAAAGACTATATTGAAAACCTCCTTGAAGACAACTGGCAGGAGGGGAATCAGGTAAAGCGCCGGATCGTCGACATTCCTGTATGTTATGGAGGAGAGCTCGGCCCTGACTTAGAAGAAGTCGCCCGTATCAATGATTTGACGCCTGAAGAAGTTGTACGCATCCACACATCCGGGACGTATCTTGTCTATATGATTGGGTTTGCTCCTGGGTTCCCGTTTTTAGGCGGACTTTCTGAAAAAATTGCAGCTCCGCGCAGACAAACACCAAGAATGTCGATTCCAAAAGGATCTGTGGGTATTGCGGGGAAGCAGACAGGGGTTTATCCGATATCTACACCCGGAGGCTGGCAGCTCATTGGACAAACCCCTTTGTCCTTATTTCGGCCGAATGCTGAGAGACCTAGTCTACTAAAGGCAGGGGACGAGGTTCGATTTGTTCAACTGTCTGAAAAGGAATTTTTCAGCATGAAGGAGGAAGATCGTTGAGTATGCATGTCATCAAGCCAGGAATGTTCACCACCATTCAAGATAAAGGGAGAATAGGCTATCAGAAGTACGGTGTGTTAACGAGCGGCGGCATGGACCCGCTCTCGCTCCGAATTGCCAACATCCTCACCGGGAATCAAGAAAACGAAGCGGTGCTGGAAATCACTTTAATGGGGCCCGGCCCAGCGTTGACATGTCAGAAGGATCAGCTGATTGCCGTGACCGGTGCTGATGTGGAGATTGAGATTGACGGGGAACAAGCGCCTCTATGGAAACCACTCTTCATTCGAGCAGGAAGCACGATCACCTTTGGCCCTTGTAAGAGGGGATGCCGCTCCTACCTCGCTGTAGCCGGTGGATTTGATGTTGAGCCGGTGATGAAAAGTAAAAGTACGTACGTCAGAGCTAAGATAGGCGGGATAGAAGGGCGTCCGCTAGAAAAAGGAGACGTCCTGCCAATTGGAGAACCGTCACCACTGGCGGAGCGCCTCGTTCACATGTTAAAAAGCAAAGGGGAACGTGCGCCAGACTGGACAGTCAATCATGCGCATTTTTTGCCTCTCGGGAAATCACCAGTCATTCGGGTGCTTGCAGGCAGACATTTATCTCATTTTCAGGAAGAATCGCAGCAAGCTTTTTTCGAGCGGTCTTATCAGGTCACTCCCCAATCTGATCGTATGGGATGCAGATTGAAAGGGGAACCGATTCGTTTAAAGCAAAAACTTGAATTGATTTCAGAAGCGGTTGCTTTTGGCTCTATTCAAATTCCTCCTGACGGCCAGCCGATTATTCTGCTCGCAGATCGTCAAACGACAGGTGGATATCCCCGAATTGGTGAGGTGGCAACAGTCGATTTGCCGCTCATTGCGCAGGCGATGCCTGGAGCGAATCTCACGTTTCAACAAATTGGCCGCCAAGAAGCAGAGCAAGCCTTATTCACACAAGAAGCAGAGATGAAGGACCTGACGGCAAGATTAAAACTCGAAGCATTTTCGTTTTAGAAAAGGTGAGGAACATGCAGAACACAAATAAAACCGTTGTGAAATCAATGGAGATATTACGGCTTTTTATCACACACGAACAATTAACGTTAAATGACATGATTGAGCTCTCGAACATGCCCAAAACATCTGTACACCGAATGGCCAACTCGTTAGCCGATATGGGGTTATTAGAAAAGCATCCTTCAGGTGTTTACCGATTAGGATTGATGTTCCTTGAATACGGTCAGCTTGTCGCAGACCGCCTCGATATCCGTAGAATTGCAAAGCCCTTTATGGAAAACTTGCGTGATGAGGTAGGTGAGGCTGTTCAGCTCATTATTCGTGAAGGAGATGAAGCCATTTATGTGGAGAAAATGGAAGGAACGCAGCCTGTCCGGCTCTATACCGCTGTCGGAAGGAGATCCCCATTATATGCGGGAGCTTGTGCGAGAAGTATTCTCTCCTTTTTGCCAGAGGAAGAGAGACTTGCCTATATTGATTCGGTAGAGCTCGGGAAAATCGGGATCGGAACCATTACCGATAAAGATGTCCTGCGAAACATGATCGAAGAATCAAACAGGCGTGGATATACCTTAAGCTATTCAGAGCTTGAAAACTATACTGCGGCTATTGGAGCGCCCATTTTCAATCATCACGGAGAAGTGGCAGCAGGCATTAGTATTGCAGGGTTTGAGGCTGGCTATCAAAAGGAACGGCTTCCTTATTTAATTGAGCAGGTCAAAAAAGCGGCCAGCGGCATTTCAAAAGAATTAGGTTTTGCAACTGAACAAATAAAAAGCCAATGACCGTTAAGATCATTGGCTTTTTGCGTGTTCATGATTAGAAAGTTTTACCTAAAGCTTTTGCACGTTCGATCGCATCTGCTTTAATTTGTTCTGCTTTTGCAGGCTCAGCATTGTGACCTTCAACAATAAGACCTTCGAAAGAAGGAATACCGAAGAAGTTTGCAATTGTTCCAAGGTAACGGTGACCTGCTTCTAGTTCAGCAGCAGGACCTTCAGTGTAGTATCCGCCACGTGCTTGGATGTGTAGCGCTTTTTTGTCTGTTAGTAATCCAACAGGACCTTGCTCAGTGTATTTGAATGTTTTACCAGCTACAGCAACAGAGTCGATGTATGCTTTAAGAACTGGTGGGAATGAGAAGTTCCAAAGTGGTGAAACAAATACGTATTTGTCAGCAGAAACGAATTGATCGCTTAATTCGTTTAGGCGAGCAACTTTCGCTTGCTCTTCAGCTGAAAGTGTATCGAAGCCAGCACCAGATTGAAGCTTGCCCCATCCAGCGAATACATCTGCATCAATGTGAGGAATGTTTTCTTTGTACAAATCGATATGTACAACCTCGTCACTTGGATTTGCTTCCTTATAAGATTCGATAAATGCTTTAGCAGTAGCCATACTGTAAGAAACTGTTTCATCATGCGGATGTGCAGTGATGTATAAAACTTTTGCCATGTTCATTCAATCCTTCCTGTTTCAATGATTTTTTTAGTGTATCCCAAAGATACACTGAATATGTGGCATCTTTAATCATATTGGAATGCTATGAAAAAGATGTAACAAGCACAGTTACATAAAAACTGATATTTTCATTGTAATCACTATATAGTTTGAAGTCAAGGTATAAAGTCTTGAAATCAAGATAAAAAGTTTGTAAATTTTTCTGAAACGCTTCAAGTTCGCGATTTAAGCAAAAAACCCTACTTCCATTGAACAAAAAATGAATCGATATCGCAAGTAAAGTGTTTGTAAATGCGCCCATCCTGCGTCTTTGAAAAAAAGGTGGATGCCTTTAAGCCATCTGCTACAAGCATTTCTTCTTCTTTTTCGTATATATAAGAGAAGGCAGGAGAGAGTGAGGGATAAGAGTGGGACGATCCTATGTTGCGATTGGAGATTCCTTAACGGTTGGGGTGGGGGCACGTTTATTTGGCGGCGGTTTTACGGAGCGATATGCGGCGAAGCTTGAAAAGAAGCTGAATATACCGGTGAAACTGTCCGTATTTGCGAAATCAGGGTTAACAACGGAAGAAATCTTGCAGCTTTTTCAGCGGTCTGATGTAAGACGGGCGATTGCTCATGCTGACATCATCACCATCACAGGCTGCGGGAATGATCTTGTTCAAGCTGTTCTGCAGTATGAAAAAGGTGAAGATGAAAAGACACTGCTGCAAGCGTCTATGCATTGTCAGGCGAATTTTAGCAAAATGGTTCAAGAAATCGCTCTGATAAAAAGAGGGCAGCATCAACCATACTGCGTATATTTATTGAATTTATATAATCCTTTTCCTGAGATTCCGATCGCCGAGAGATGGCTGAAGCAATACAACCATCACCTTCGCCAGCTTGCTACGAATCCACATGTAGAAGTGGTGGATATTTACGGTGTATTTGAAAGTCATCAAAGCGCATACTTATCGATTGATCAATTTCATCCGAACCACAAAGGATATGAAGCAATGGCAGAAGCGCTGTTTCAAAAATCCGCTAAGCAACTGTGATCCCGCGGGATTACAGTTTTTTTCATTCTTTTAAATGAAGGGCTGTTTCGATATGATAAAAGAAACTAAGACAAAAGAGGTGGATGCATGCAGGAGATGAGTGCGTATTTTCATGAATTGAAAGGAACAGCTTATGAGGTAGGAAAGCAGCAGGCTATTTGGCTGAAGGAACGCCCTTTGCTTAAGAAACAATACATTCAATCAGAACCGTTATCAAAAGAGGCTGTGAAGGAAACAAAGCAGCTGGTTCGACCGTTTCTTCCTCAGTTAGAAGAAGAGCTCTCGGGATTTTGTGATGCTATGCAAATAGATGAAAGCGATTTGACCTTTTTCTATTCTTCGCATCTTCAGCCAGGCTGTTCCCATTGTGTGATGCAGAGGAATGAGGCTGCCAATCAACAGACGGTGATGCTTCGCAACTATGATTTTTCTCCGCTGTTTGATGATATGCGTCTTGTATCTACGCATGTGAAGGGCTCAGCAGTCCATACAGGCTCATCATTAATCTTATTTGGTCGATCGGATGGGATGAATGAACATGGTCTATCGGTGACATTTTCTGCATGCGGTCCGCCTATTGGCAACGAACCAGGCTTAAAGCCGCCGGCTGTTGCTGGCTTGCAAGTATATCATGTCATTCGTGCTGTGCTAGAGTCCTGTAAAACGGTGGAGGATGCCGTCCGTTTGGTACAGGAAATGCCTGTCGCGTCTAATGTTCACCTCATGCTTGCTGACCGGAAGGGAGAGGCGGCTGTGATTGAAATGATTGATGGGCAAAAAAAGGTGAGAAGGCCGGAGCGTGGATTTATTGCGGCTACGAACCATCCGCTCGCTGATCACACGGCAAAAGGGTTGACGAAACATCATTCTGTTGTCAGGTACGACATGTTAATTCAAGCTTTAGAAGAACAGCCGTCAAGCGAGTCTCTGACAGAACTATTTCAGACAGAATACCCTGCTGGTCTGACTGTGCACAATTATGAAGAGCTGTTTGGTACGATGCGAACCGTCATGTTTCGGCCGGAGGAAGGGACGATGGAGTATTGCTTTGGCTCTCCCGTCTATAATCCTACCTATTCATTAAAGGTCGGGGGCACACTGCCATTTCATGAACAAACGATTCAATTTCATCAAAAGGATTATGGACCTTCCTTTTGGAGAAACGTGTGAGTCTTTCATTTTGTCACAGCCTGTGTGCCAAATTTAGATCAACTTCAGGTTGCATCGATCAGTGAAAGCGTTTTATATTAAAGTGTGACAATAGACCTATTTAAGCAGAAGGAGGCATTTCATGTACATAACGGCACGAGAACAGAAAGTGATCAAATATATGATTCAGCAAAATCGTTATGTCACCATTCGTGAGATCGCCGATTCTGTTCAGGTAAGTACAAGAACCATTCATAGAGAACTTAAATCCATTAAACCTATTTTAAAGAATTACAACCTATCACTTGATAAACAGCCGGGGAAGGGCTTGAAGGCGGTCGGTGAACAGGAAGACAAACAGCGGCTTCTGTCTCATATTTCAAATGAAGACCAAATTGAATATAGTTCTGATGAACGGAAGCTCTTAATCCTGTGTGCCCTACTTGAAGCAAAAGAACCGGTGAAATTATATACACTTGCAGCCGACTTGCAGGTCACAAATGCGACCATCAGCTACGACTTAGATGAACTGACGGACTGGATCGCTCCTTACGGTTTACTGCTTATCCGCAAGCGTGGGTACGGCATTGAATTAAAAGGACCGGAGGAAGCCAAACGAAAAATTGTCGGGAACCTGATCGTTGACCGTCTCGACATTCAATTATTTCTCGAAACGATTGAGATGAATATTAAACATCGAACGAAAGCGACTGAAAAGGTGTTTGGGGTAGTCAGTCGAGGACAGCTGCTCAAGGTAGAAAGGCTGCTCTTTCATTTGAAAAACAGACTCTCTCTCTCGTTGTCAGATAGTGCCTATATTGCACTTGTCGTTCACTTAACCTATGCCATTGAACGCATTCAAATCGGTGAAACCATTCGGATGGAAGAGGAAGAATTGCTTGAATTAAAGCGGACGAAGGAATTTGAATCTTCACTCAGAATCGCACGAGCATTAGAACGCATGTTTAATGTAGAGATTCCTGAAGCTGAAGTTGGATACATGACCATCCATTTGCGCAGTGCAAATCGAAGCTTTACGGCAGAATACCGCATTGATGAGATTGAGTTAGATATCGCGCTGAGAACGAAGAAACTCATTGACTTTATTTCTCATAAAACAGGCTATCATTTAAATGAAAACGATTCATTGTATGAGGGACTCGTGTCTCATCTTGAACCAGCTATGAACCGATTAAAAGAAAAGATGCGGATTTATAATCCGCTCACACAACAAATAAAAAAAGACTACTTCTTGCTGTTCATGGCGATTGAAGAAGGTGTGGAGCGCTTCTTTCCTGAGATCGAATTTCCTGAGGATGAAATTGCCTTTATCGTGCTTCACTTTGGTTCGGTGCTTGAAATTAAAAAAGAAGAAACCAAGATTCATGCATTGGTCGTTTGCTCAAGCGGTATCGGTTCGTCAAAAATGCTCGCATCACGATTAAAAAAAGAATTGCCTGAGATCGCCAAATTCGATCTATCTTCCTTAATGGAGCTAAAGGAAATCGACGCTGCAAGCTACGACATGATCGTATCAACCGTGCCGATCCCCTATGAGCATATTGATTACATTATGGTCAGCCCGCTCTTAAACGAGGATGACGCAGTGCGGGTCAAGTCTCATATTAAACGAAAAATTCCTTATCTGATTGAGAAAAAAAGAGCGCAGGAATCTGCAAAAGAATCGGTGGAGGAAACGGTTGATATGATAGGAATGGCAGAGCAAATCACGAATTATATGTCAGTGATTCGCAGCATCTTGTCCCATTTTACAATCGAAAAAAAGAAGACGACGGAGCAGCATGAGTCAACAATGAGAGAGCTGATGCGTCAGGTTGAAAGTCAAGGCTATTTAGAACGTGCAGACGAAGTGACAGCCGGTTTGCTTGAGCGTGAGCAGCAAGGTGGTTTAGGCATTCCAGGAACCGAGTTTGCTCTTTTTCACTTAAAGCATGATCTCATTAAGAAACCGGTCTTTCATATCTATGATCTTGATGAGGCATACGAGATCAAAAGCATGGATGGCGGGCAGCAGCTTATGTCCAGAATGCTCCTCATGCTAGCGCCGCTAGAGCTTGGCAAAGAAGGGTCTGAAATGTTTAGCCTGATCAGTTCATCTATCATTGAAAGCGAAGAAAGCATGGCGCTTTATGGACAAGGAACAAAGGAAGAGATTGAACAGAAATTACATCAACTTTTTTATCAATTTGTCAAAGAGGCAAAATGGTAAGAAAAAAGCCGAGAGCTTATTCGCTTCTCGGCTTTTTTGCTGTGACACAGACAGCGAGGGTGGGACGAATCTCCTCATATTCAACAGAAAACTGATCAAATCCAGCAAATTCTAAATCATTGAGGATGCTTTCGCTCATTTCTTTTGTTCGATTGGCGTCCGCTCCTTTTTCTCTTGGTTGCATCACAATGACGAGTGTTCCACCCGGCTTCAAGGTGTGATAAAGGTTGAGTGCGCCAGCCTTTGGGTCATCCCAAATCGTATAATTGTTAACAGAAAGTACTTTGTCATACTGATCTGCCGGCAGGCGCGTTTTTTCAATTTTCCCGACATACAGCCTGACCTGCTTCTCTTTGGATCGTTTCTTTATACGCGAATGCGCCTGTTCCTTCATAGTTGAAGAAGCATCTAGTCCATCAATGTGAAGATCGTCAAAATGCTTGAGCATATGTTTGATGCTATAGCCGGGGCCATAGCCTATTTCCAATATGTTTTCACCATCTGATAAATCTAAATGCTGGATCGCCCATTGATTCAGTGCCTTATTTTCATTTGCCATAATAAAACCTGCGATGCTTCCGAGCCAGCCTTTTGGTCTGCTAAAGGTTTTAGAAATGGTTGACAGCATGTGAGAACGCTCCTTTTTTATGTTTATGTAACCGATTTTTCCCATCCTGAAACCTGTCAGTTTTCAAAACGCATTGATGAAGCATAGGGATGTTTGAGTGAAAAAATGAAGTGGTAATGAAAGGATACATCAACAAATCAAGGAGGAGCTTACACATGGATTTACGTGAATACTTAACAAATGGCATTCCGCGCCAAACGCAGGATCAGCAGCCAGGCAGTGAAAGAGAAATGAATCCTGCGCCGATCTATGAGGATGAATCGTATAAAGGGTCTGGTAAGCTAAAAGGAAAAGTAGCGCTGATTACAGGGGGAGACAGCGGAATTGGACGTGCCGTTTCTGTTGCGTATGCCAAAGAAGGAGCTCATGTCGCGATTGTATACTTAAATGAACATGAGGATGCAGAAGATACGCAAAAACGTGTAGAACAGGAAGGCGTTAAATGTTTAACGATTGCAGGGGATGTCGGGGACGAAGCCTTTTGCGAGAAAGCGGTAGAAAAGACAGTTGAAGCCTTTGGGAAGCTGGACATCTTAGTCAATAATGCGGCCGAACAGCATCCGAAAGAACGTATTCAAGATATTTCTAGTGAACAGCTTCACCAAACCTTTAGAACCAATTTCTATTCTTATTTTTATTTTACGAAGAAGGCACTCGATTACTTAAAACCGGGAAGTTCCATTATTAATACAACATCTATTAACCCGTATCGAGGCAACAAAGTGCTCATTGATTATACGGCGACAAAAGGGGCCATCAACGGCTTTACTCGTTCTATGGCACAGTCGCTTGTGAAAGATGGAATTCGGGTCAACGGTGTAGCACCCGGTCCAATTTGGACGCCGCTCATTCCATCTACATTTGATGAAGACAGTGTCGAAAACTTCGGGGCCGAGACCCCAATGGGAAGACCAGGACAGCCTGTGGAGCATGTAGGCTGCTATGTACTGCTTGCTTCGGACGAATCGTCTTATATGACGGGACAGACACTTCACGTCAACGGCGGTTCCTTTATGAATACATGATCAATAAACACGCCGCCCAGCTTTGATTGGGCGGTGTATTTAGTATTTCTTCCGATTCTTCTGTACAGATGAGACAGACCATATGATAATGCCCACAACAACCGCTGCAATAACAAGTGAACTCAAATGGAACATCGTTTCATGATGCATATTCAACATCCCCTTTCAATGTGTCCGTTTTCTATAGCATCAGCTAGAAGATGTCTTTTTATGAAAAACACATTTCTTTGTTTAATGAATGGATTGTCGTGGAAACCTAAGAGTACGGATGACATCTTGAAGGAGTGAAGATACATGTCACAAGAAGAGTTAAAGCAAAAGGTAATGAACTTATTAGACGAACAAAAAGTGGGAACATTGGCGACTGTTGAACAAGATAAGCCGCATACCCGCTATATGACTTTTTTTCATGAAGGGCTGACATTATATACACCAACAAGCAAAGAAACACATAAAGCGGATGAGATTGAAAAAAATCCGAATGTTCATATTCTCATTGGTTATTCAGGTGAAGGATTTGGGGACACATATGCAGAAATCGCAGGTAAAGCCACATTAACTGATGATCCAGAACTGATCGACCGCCTTTGGTCTGATGAGATGGAGAAATGGTTTAAAGGAAAAGATGATCCAAACCTAGTGATCCTTAAGATTGACCCAACCTCCATTCGTTATATGAACGAAGGAAACCGGACACCAGCAGAATTATCACTTTAACACTTGCGTAAGTTGGGGGAACGTGTTATAGTTTTATATTAAGTGTTGAAATAGCAAATAAATAAAGAAAGTAAACTTTCTTTTTTCTATGACATAATGAGAAGCAATAGAGCTTCTACTTGATAAGAACGAGACGCTGTCAAAGCGAACAAACTTATTCTTTTCCTTCTGCAACCGCCCCCTATAAAAGCGGAAGAATGGAAAAAAGACGTTTTGATTTACAATTCACACTGGCACGGCTTCGGAGCCGTAAGGACGAATGAGAGGTAGGGCTTTCGTTGTCTTGTTATCCAGAACTTCCATGGCGTTTACTTTCAAACGTAGGTTCACTCGGAACACATATGACACACTGATATGATCGAATCTTAATTCATACACTCCGTGACGGAGATTAAACATTGATTATTTATTTGCATGAAAAGAGTAAGAAACGGGCTGCCATCTATTTGGCAGCCTTTTTACGTTTTAAACAATAAAATAGGAAAAAGGAAGAAAAAAAGCGGACACCGTCCGCATGACATCCCCTTCAAAAAGATTCGCCGCCAACATTAGAACAACGAACACTCATCGACAGAAAGAGGAAATGCTTCATCATCACTCACTTCGCCCTTTCTTCTGATACCTCCAAATCCGGCCAATAAAAAAGAACATCACCGTAAACAAAATAGAGAAGATCAATATGTCCAGCAGTGTCACGCCTCTATCTGGATGCACAACCCCAAACCAAACCCATTGAAGAACAAAAGAGATAGCAAAATAAAAGATGGATTCTTTCATGAAATTCTCCTTTTTACTTGTTTTTTTGACTGTTTAGCCACACCATCCAGATGAGAAAGGAACAAATGGCGCATGCGAGCAAAGTGACAGGCGGCAAGGTGTACCAGCCAGTCAGCCCCTTTACAAAGCACATATAAAAAAAGAAAATGGTAATAGATACGAGCACCCCTTGCTTGAACCAACGGGGAACACGCAGCCAAGCCGCTAGAATGATCGATGATAGCTTATCCATTGAGATAACATCCTTTTTTTGAATCTGATTGGATTTTATCGTAAATAATCAAATATGTAAAATATGGATTTAGAAAGTTGGAATGGTATTCTGCTAGCATGAAACATTCTCGCTGCACTGACGTATAAGAAAAAGGAACTCCATGAAAGGAAGCGATCAAGTGAAAAGAATACCAGTGATTTTCCTCAGGTATATTGTCTTCTTTATTCCAGCGATCATTCTTAGTGTTTTGGTGTGGAACCATTACCAAGATGATTTATCCACAGGGAAAGTAACAGAGTATGACGTCAAACGAATGTTTACATTCGATGAAGGAAAACGAGTGGTGAGTGCTGTATCAAAAAACCAGCAGCTCCATTTTGCAATGTATGATCCTCAATCAGGAAAAAGAATCAGTGAATGGACCACGGAAAGCGATACGTTTAATGAAATGCTGCCATCCATTCAAGGGAACCATCTCTTAGTTGCTTTAAAAAATAAAGACGATCAGCTGTTGATCGAAAAACTGTCTCCAAGCGGAGCAAAGAAAGAACTCGTCAAGCAAAACTTACAGATTCCCTCATTTTTAAAAACGAATACATATCAATGGAATGGACGTCTCGTGTTTACAGGAGAAATGGAAGGCGCTGCTGCGGTCCTCGGTGAGCTAAAGAATGGTCAGTTTCATGTCCACAATCTCAGCGAGCTGAAGCTACCAGCAAGACCTGTTTCCATCGATGTCGTCATGAATTCTTTTAGAGGGCAGACCCCATTCCCTATGTTTGAATTGACTTTGAAAAATGACCAGAAGGCGTATGTCAGCGGAATCTCAAACGAGAAGCATCAGCTTGGGGTCTATGTCTCCAAAAGTGCTGAACCGTTTAGCCTCATTGAAGAAAAAGTCGTGCAGCAACTGAAAAAAACGATCGGATCATCACAAAACGTTGCTGTCGCTGTCGAATCCAACTATCCAAAAAGACCAAGGAAAGTGGATGCAGAGGGAAGGCTTGGGGAAGTCGTCCCAACACCAAAACCGATGTACCAAACCTTTATCTACCAGCTGAATGAAGAAGAAGTTCTTCTTTTAGGCTCTACAGCAAAGGACGAAGCACAAGGCAAGCTGACTGGTTATATTTATAATCATCGCACGAATAAGGCGACGTCTGCCAGCAAGCTTTTTCAGTCGTTGTCATATGAATCTTTACAAAAAGAAGATCTCTCTTTTCATAAAAATGTGAAGAGCGATTGGCTCTATTATTCACTTGGCAACCAATTAACGGGGGCCTTTGAGACGAAAAGCAAACAGCTAAAGGAATTCCCTTTGCAAAAGGTCATCTCAATCGAAAATGCCAGTCCAGCCCACCAAACGTCTGTTGACACCTTTATGCAATATGTCATGAAGGGCGGACCACTTATTCTCAACTGGGCGATATGGCTCTTTATCCCACTGTTGTTATTTGTGCTAGCGATCTTCCTGCCACCGATTTTGAGGCTTGTGAGAAAGAACAAGATAAAAGACAGTGTCACATTAGAAGCCAATATTGTATCAGTCAAAGAAACGGGTACCTACATCAACGAACAGCCGCTGGTCAACATGCAGCTTCAATTTCAATATGATGGGAAAAATATCGAAAAGGCGGTTAAAACGGTTGTATCCTATACTCAGATACCGCAACCGGGTCAGCGTATCGCCATTCTCTACAATCCGAAAAAGAAAAAAGCGATGCTCTTAAAAGAAGGTGACTTCTCGCAGCCAAGCGAGCCAAAATTCATCAAAGGCGCTATTTTAAGAAACATAGAATCATATGGAACCGTAGGACGAGGCACCGTCTTATCACTTACATTTGAAGCAGATCAGAAAAGGTATACCATTCCGATGATTCAAGCCGCTGGTTTTGAGTTTAGAACAGGAGAAAAAGCCGATCTCGTTGACATCAACGGCCAGCTCAAAATGGCAGCCTATGGGCATGAAGTGCGGAATCGATCGGGGAAAGATGTGACGTTAACAGGAACGATCCAACGGGTGAAGCAATATCCAGTCACAATTCATGATCAGAAGCCTATTATGCTGGATGTGACGGTTTCTAGCGGAGATCAATCCATCACAAAAACGGTCAGTCAATTCATACCTGACCATATGGAGGTCGCGCCAGGGACACAAATCACGATGCAGACAAAAAAAGAAGAGTTGAATAGAGAAATGGGACTCATGCAAGAGAAACAAGGAAGTGCAAAAGTGACCGAAGTGTCGTTTGTCGGGGTCATCGGCAATCTTCCGTTAGCGATCATTCAAGTCGAAAGAAATGGTGTGCAGTATGAGATCAAGCAGCCAATTGATCCAATTACTAGCGTATTGCCTGATGATGAATTATGGATAGCGTTTAACGACATGACACGTCAAGCAGCCATTGTGAAATATGCATCGATATAAAAAAGCGTTCCACTATCAGAACGCTTCAACGTAAAGACAAAGGGCTAAAACGACATTCGTTTTAGCCCTTTTGATTAAGCTTTTGTATCATACTGACGGAGCACCTTGTCATAGGCGAAGTTGCCGAAAGGAATGAATGCCGCAAAGAATCCGGCGATGGACCATTTCAAATGCCAGCGAACTTTAAATGTCACATATGCCAAAATGAGCATATAGATCACAAACAATGCGCCATGAAGAGAGCCCACAATGGTGACCGCCATCGGAATATCCGCAAAATATTTTAGAGGCATGGCAATTAAAAGAAGGGTTAAAAGAGACATACCCTCAATAAAACCCGCCTGTCTCAGACGGCTGATACTTGTATGCATATACAAATCCTCCTGTATAAAAGCTAGTTTCTCATCTTCTAATATAAACGAAAGATCGCCTGGACATGCGGAAATCTACGAAAAATTCAAAATATGTTCAACGAATGCTTAAAAAATGGGAAATGACACGCGTTACTTTTCGGTTGTTTCAGAGAGTACTTGCTTTAAATGCGCCACATCATGTATGAGGTGGTCTGTCATCGCCTGAACGGCTGCTGCAGCCCGGCGTTCTTTTATTTGAGTGAAAATGGCCGTATGCTCTTTTTGAATCGTCTCGGCCCGAGGCCCGCCGCTAAAATGAAAGATGCGGCAATAATGAATGAGCGCATTCACGTGATTTAATTGTTTAGATAAACGGTGATTGTGACTGGCTTGTATGATTGTTTGATGAAACGCTTCGTGTAACTGAACGATATCCTGAGATGGCAGCTGCTGTTTGATTGCTTCGTCTGCCTTCGTGAGCACCCGTTCAATGTCATCTATCTCTCTATCTGTGGCTTCTTTGCAGGCAAGCTTAACGGCAAGCGTTTCTAAAGCCATTCGAACTTGATAGAGTTCCTCGACATCCCGCTCTGTTAACGTATAGACAGAGTAGCCTGATTTAGGATCAGCGATTAAAAGTTCGTCCTTCTCTAAAAGCCGCATGGCTTCTCTCACTGGTGAGCGGCTTACCCCAAATTGTTTGGCAAGCTGCGTTTCATTGATGCGTTCACCTGGCTGGAACTGCCCGTTAAATATCATTTGCTTCAGCTGTTCATAAAATTGCATATGATACGGTGCTGGTCTTTCAATTTCGAATGAATTCATCCCGTTATTCCCTCTTTTATACATGCTCTTTTGTCTCATGTTATCCAAGTTCTTCCCTCTAGGCAAGCCTGCATCGAAAAGTCAATATCGTACAATCCAAGAGAAAAAGGGTGTGCTACACTAATGATCAGCTCAGTGAAAAGAGGGGATCGACATGAGAATACTAGAGGAACGAACAGTCCATTTTGACCAGGACTTGCAAATAGAGGCGTATCGCTTTCATGCCATCATCAAAAAGTTCCCAAAACATTTTCATCCATACTATGTGATTGGATTTATTGAAGGCGGTCAAAGACGTATGTTCTGCCAAAATCAAGAATACATCATTGAAAAAGGAGATATCCTTCTTTTCAATCCGTACGATAACCACGCATGTGAACAATTTGATCACATGCCGCTAGATTATCGCAGCTTAAATATTGAACCAGAGGTGCTGGAGAAGGTCTTTCAGCACAAGCCGCATTTTAAAGCCCCTGTGGTTTCACAAAGTGAACTAGCAAAGCAATTATATGATCTTCATCAAATGATCACAGAAGAAGCTCCTGCTTTGAATAAACAGGAAGCCTTTTACTTTTTGATGAAGCAGTTGATCGAAACCTATTCTGATACACCAGAGGAAAAAGCATCAGCAGCCAATGCCAATGAACAAAAAGTCCAAGAGGTACAGCAATATATTGAAACACATCTCACGGAAAATATATCGTTAGATGACTTAGGTGAGCTTGTGTCCATGAACAAATATTCATTGCTGCGTGCTTTTACAAAGTTCAGAGGAATTACGCCGTATCGTTATTTACAGACAATCAGGGTGAACTATGCGAAGGAACTTCTCGCCCAAGGAATGAAGCCAATAGATGTAGCTGCTGCCGCTGGATTTTCTGATCAAAGTCATTTGACTCATTTCTTTTCGGAATTTATTGGGCTTACGCCAGGGCAGTATCAGCAAATTTTTGCAAAGCAGGTAACAGCAAAATGAAAAATAAACAGCTTCTTGGTCATCTAGCAGCCATGCTCACCATTTTTTTATGGGGATCTACCTTTATATCAACCAAAATATTATTAACGGCTTTTTCTCCAACAGAGATTTTATTTTTTCGTTTTTTCCTTGGGTACCTTGCCCTGATGATCATTTATCCAGTCACCATGAAGGTGCAGCATAGAAAGCATGAAGGGATGTTTGCGCTCGCAGGGTTATGCGGTGTGGTCTTATACTATTTTTTAGAAAATGTTGCACTTACCTATACGTTTGCTTCGAATGCAGGTGTTATCAGCTCCGTTGTCCCATTTTTCTCTTTTCTATTGTCTTATTTTTTATTAAAAGATGAGCCGCTACATAGCCGGTTTTTTATCGGCTTTTTCATTGCGATGACGGGAATTGTGCTGATTAGCTTGAACGGGATGACGACATTCCAATTGAATCCACTCGGCGATGCTTTAGCATTTATGGCTACCATCGTCTGGGCATTCTATTCCATTTTATCGAAGATGATCAACCAATATGGCTACCATATCATTCAGGTAACAAGGCGTGTCTTCTTTTACGGACTGCTATGGATGATTCCACTGATCTGGCATTTTAAGGTTCGTTTAGACTGGGAGCGGTTGACCAATCCATCGTTTGCCTTCCACTTGCTGTTTTTAGGCGTCTTTGCATCTGCTATTTGTTTTCTAACATGGAGCTTTTCCGTGAAGACGATCGGTGTGGTGAAATCGAGTGTGTATATTTATGGAGTGCCTATTATCACGATGATCATTTCAATGATCGTTCTTCACGAGAGCTTGACCTTCATGTCTGGGCTTGGAACAGCACTGACCTTAGGAGGTTTGCTGCTTTCAGATAAAAAAAGTGCGGGAAGAAAGAAACAGAAGCCCCATGTGCTGATGCAGGATAAAAAGGCGCTTTGATCAAAAAAAGCGTCTTTTGTCCATTGTAAGAACACGCACTCTTTAGTAAACTCAAATGAAACGGTCGACGGTCGACCGATAACAAAGGGGGAAAAATCAATGAAGCATATTTCAATTGCAGCGATACCAGGTGACGGGGTTGGAAAGGAAGTTGTGCCTGAAGCTATTCGAGTTTTGAAAGCGGTATCAGATGTGCATGGCGGTCTGTCTTTCACCTTTCAGGACTTTCCGTGGAGCTGTGAGTATTATTTAGAGCATGGCGAAATGATGCCAAAGGATGGATTGGAACAACTAAAAGCCTTTGACAGCATTTTCTTAGGAGCAGTCGGAGATGCCAATTTAGTGCCGGATCATGTATCACTTTGGGGATTGCTCATTAAAATTAGACGTGAATTTGAGCAAGTGATAAACGTCAGACCTGCAAAACAGCTGAGCGGCATTCGCTCACCGCTTGCTCAGCCAAAGGATTTCGACCTTCTAGTTGTCAGAGAAAACGGTGAAGGTGAATATAGTGAAATTGGAGGCCGTATTTATCAAGGAGAAGATCAGCTTGCTGTTCAAAATGCAGTGTTCTCAAGAAAAGGGACAGAGCGTGCGATGCGTTTTGCCTTTCAATTAGCAGAAAAAAGGCGAAAGCATGTGACGAGTGCAACGAAATCGAATGGGATCGTTCATACCATGCCTTTTTGGGATGAAGTGTTTCAAGACGTAGCAAAGGATTATCCAGAGGTGACAGCAGACTCACAGCACATTGATGCACTCTCAGCCTTCTTTGTAACTAGACCTGAGAAATTTGATGTAGTTGTTGCCAGTAACTTGTTTGGTGATATTTTGACAGACCTTGGGGCAGCCATTATGGGAAGTATTGGCGTAGCGCCTGCCGCCAACATCAATGTAAATGGCAAATACCCATCCATGTTTGAACCAGTACACGGCTCAGCTCCAGACATTGCTGGAAAAGGAATTGCCAATCCGATCGGTCAAATCTGGACCGCTAAATTGATGCTGGATCATTTCGGAGAGGAAGAACTGGGCACCCATCTGCTCGAAACCATCGAATTAGTCACAGCAGATGGCTTTTTAACAGCAGACATCGGCGGCGCCTATCAAACGCAAGAAGTCACGAATGAAATCATCAAACGATTGAAGAAATAACGTATTAATTATAAATATAGGCAAGTAGTATCTATAATTCGCCTTTTGATTTTATTTTTTTGAAAGTGTGTTATATAGAGTGTTATATAGTAACCAAGCGTTTTTATCTCCTGCATAGAAAAAATATTTTTTGCTTTGTATATCTTCATTTTTATAACAAATACCTAAGTGAATACATTCACTTAAAATTTTCGAGGATTTTTTCTTAGCTAGATTTTTCTTCAAATCCAAAAAGAAATTTGTAACTAAAAGTGAAACGATGTAAGGTGTAAATAAAATTGTAGCGAGATTAATAAGATTAGCTTTTGAAAAATTCTTTATATATATATTTATCTCATCGAAGTATATTTTTTCTTTTTCTACTAATTTCAATGCAACTTGTTTTTGTTCTAATAATGAAGGCCCAGAGAAACTAATACTCACATGGAAAAAAATAGATATAGTTACTAATGAAATGACAATATTACTTAATTTAAGTACATTGCTTAATTGATCCAGTTGATATGGTGGGTGAAATATAATAATTATTAAAAGAAATATTACAGAATATATAGTTATTATAATAAAAACAAAAATATATTTCTCATTAAGAATATAAGAAACAATAATAAGGTTTTCATTTTTGAAAGTTGATATGAATTTCATAAGGTGATTATATGCATTATTGTTTGTGGAAAATGAAAAAAGAGTTATAACAAACGTTAAAACTGAAAGGATTAAAAAAATCAAACCGAAAAATCCGAAAAATGTAGTGCTAATAATCCCTAAAAATCTAATATAAAAATTATTGTGATATATTGATAAACCGATTAGAATTAAGCAAAAACTAAAAGAAAGCAAAGAAATTCCATGGATACTATTCCAAAAATGATAGAATATATTGAAATTCAAACCAATGGTTATTTCTACTAAAATAAAAATTATAGATATTAACATTATAATTTGACCTCGGATTTGACGGTCTACTTTAAAGTTCTCATCAGTAATATCTAGGTGCTTAAGTTTAACTGTTGATATATAGAGAGATATGGTTTTTAAAATCCAAAATAATGGGATGAGAAAAAATGATAGTTTAAATATCATAATATGTATGGAACTAAGTAAACTTATCAAAATATAATAGACTAAAGATAAATTCAAACCTTGTTTTATACTAACTTTAGTGATATAGGTCCAAACAGTTTGCATTCGTTCTCCTTAATTTTTTCTTTTTATACTAATAATAACATTTGTGAAGGTGTGTACCAATAACTATATAGGACAATCTAAAACGAAATCATCAAACGATTGAAGAAATAATCCGTCATTAGAACCGCATCTCCACGTCTGCTATAATAAAAGGATGGATAGAAGAAAGAGATGTGAAATTTCGTGTCAAAAACAGTTGTGTTAGCAGAGAAACCTTCAGTAGGACGTGACCTTGCACGTGTGCTGAAGTGTCATAAAAAAGGAAATGGCTTTTTAGAAGGAGATCAATACATTGTGACATGGGCGCTTGGCCATTTGGTCACACTAGCTGATCCAGAAGGCTACGGGAAAGAATTTCAATCCTGGCGCCTAGAGGATTTACCCATTATTCCAGAACCACTCAAGCTTGTCGTGATGAAAAAGACAGGGAAGCAGTTCCAAGCGGTTAAAGCGCAGCTGGCGAGAAAAGATGTAAAAGACATTGTCATCGCAACAGATGCTGGACGTGAAGGGGAGCTTGTGGCAAGGTGGATTCTTGAAAAAGCACATGTGAAAAAGCCTCTAAAACGTCTATGGATTTCGTCTGTTACAGACAAAGCTATTCAAGAAGGGTTCAAACGATTAAAAGACGGCAGAGAGTATGATAACTTGTATCGCTCGGCGGTTGCGCGTGCAGAGGCAGACTGGATTGTCGGCATCAACGCAACAAGAGCGCTGACAACGAAGTTCAATGCGCAGTTATCCTGTGGACGTGTGCAAACGCCAACGATTGCTATGATCGCCAAGCGAGAGGAAGACATTCAGCAATTCCAGCCGAAGCCGTTCTTTGGGCTGACTGCACAAGTAGACGGACTGACGCTGACTTGGCAGGATGCAAAGACAAAACAAAACCGTACATTCCAAGAGGATGTAGTGAAGGAGCGCTTGGCAGCCTGTAAAGGAAAACCTGCAGTAATTGATGCACTGAAAAAAACAGCGAAAAAAGCCTTTGCTCCAGGATTGTATGACTTGACAGAGCTGCAGCGTGATGCCCATAAACGCTACGGTTTTTCAGCAAAAGAAACACTGTCTACACTTCAGCGTCTGTATGAGCAGCATAAGCTCGTCACATACCCGCGTACGGATTCACGTTTCATTTCGGCAGATATCGTGCCTACATTAAAAGATCGACTCAAAGGAATGAACGTTAGACCTTACGCGCAGCATGTGAATCGCATTTTACAATCAGGCATTAAAGCGCATAAAGGTTTTGTCAACGACGCCAAAGTGTCAGATCACCATGCGATCATTCCAACCGAGGAAGAGCTGTATCCAGGTGCATTAAGCGATAAAGAGCGTAAATTATATGACCTGATTGCCAAGCGATTCCTCGCTGTACTGATGACCCCCTTTGAATATGAGGAAACAACAGTGATCGCCAAGATCGGCAGTGAGACATTCACAGCGAAAGGGAAAATTGTGCAATCAGCCGGTTGGAAAGCCGTGTACGATGATTCCTATGAAGACGAGGAATCAGCCGAAGCAGATCAGCACTTGCCGGCATTAACAGAGGGGCAGTCACTTGACGTACGCCAATTAAAAGAGACAAAAGGCGAAACGAAACCTCCTGCTCGTTTTAACGAAGCGACCCTTTTATCTGCCATGGAGAACCCGTCTGCATTTATGGAGAACAAGGAAAAAGACTTAGTGAAAACCCTTGGCGAAACGGGTGGATTGGGGACAGTGGCCACAAGAGCTGATATCATTGAGAAACTGTTTAACAGCTTCTTAATTGAGAAAAAAGGCAAAGACATCTTCATCACATCGAAAGGGAAGCAGCTTCTTTCTTTAGTACCTGAAGATTTAAAGTCACCTGCGTTAACAGCGGAATGGGAACAAAAGCTGTCTAAAATTGCGAAAGGCCAATTGAAAGCTTCTCAATTCATGAGTGAAATGAAGTCATATGCAAAACAAGCCGTATCTGAAATCAAACAAACGAACCAAACCTTTAAGCATGACAACATGACAGGCACACATTGCCCTGACTGCGGAAAACTCATGTTAAAAGTGAACGGGAAAAACGGCACCATGCTTGTTTGTCAGGATAGAGAATGCGGACATCGAAAAAATGTGGCAAAGAAAACAAATGCACGCTGCCCGAACTGTCATAAAAAGCTTGAGCTGCGCGGGGAAGGCGATGGCAAAATATTTGCCTGTGTTTGTGGTCATAGAGAGAAACTGTCTGTTTTCGAAAAACGCAAATCACAATCCAATCAAAAACGAGCCAGTAAGCACGATGTGTCCAAATATATGAAGAAACAAAAGAAAGTGGAAGAACCAATCAATAACGCACTTGCAGAACAATTGAAGAAACTAAAATTAGATCAATAGTTGTGTAAAAACCCATGTGAATTCGCATGGGTTTTTTGTTTTTTAGAGTATTTTGACATGTTGTTTTTCTGTAAATGGGAATATGTAAGCGAAAAGACTCGTAATTTGGTATAAAATATTTATTTTCATTTAAACAGAAACGCTCTATAATAAATCGTTAGATGCTTAGAGAGAACAAGGATTGAAAGGGGACACGAATGGATACACCCATATATCGTACAGCTATCGCTATACTCATTGTCATTCTACTAGGCGGATGTACCTGGAAACAGCAGCAACATTCAGCTCAACCAGAACCTGCAAAGCCAGTATTGTCAGGAGAGTACTTTATGACTCACCACTTAATGACAGATCAAGGCATGATTCGCACCTCGCTTGCGGAGCAGCCTACTTACTTATCGGAATCGCTCGGACTTTGGATGGATTATCTTGTTAGAAAAAAAGATCAAACATCTTTTGATCAACAGGTAGACGTCCTGCGCACTCAATTCTTACTGGAACATGATCTTCTTAGCTGGCAAATCGAATCTCATCAAAAAAGCAAAGTCAATGCTTTAGTTGATGACTTACGTGTAGTAACAGCACTTCAAAAAGCAGATCAATTGTGGCAGAAGTCAGTGTATCAAACCACAGCCAAAAAAATCGCAAAAGCGTTAAAAGACAAAAACATGTTCAAGGGTATGTTGACCGACTATTATGATGCATCGACAAAGCAAACTTCACATACAATCACACTTTCATATATTGACCCAAAAGCAATCAAAGAACTAGTATCCCTCCACCTATTCACAGAACAAATGATGAACAGCCAATTGGCCATTCTACAAAATGCACCGAGACAAAAAGGATTTTTTCCAAAATCCTATGACATAGCGAAGAAAGTCTACTCATTTGATCAGGAAATCAACTTGATCGACCAGCTTTATACGGCTCTTTATGCCGAACGTGCACAGGTTGATACATCAGTCATCATGAAATGGCTGAAAACCAACTTCCAAAAGGAAGGAAAACTGTATGGACGATATAAACTGAGCACATTACAGCCAGCAGTGACGTATGAATCGCCTTCAGTCTATGCACTGGTGATCTTATATGCACTCAAACAAGGAGAAGATGATTTTGCAAAAGACGTCTATCACCGAATGAAAGAGCTGCAAATCCAAGATCCTCTCAAGCCTTATTACGGAGGCTATATGAACGAAAAAGATACACACTCATTTGATAATTTATTGCCTCTAATTGCAGAAAGGGAGCTTCTAAATGAAAAGGTTATTCAGTAACACCTATCGCACGTATTATACGTTGCTCCTCACGTTTGCGGGACTCATTTTATTTATGGGCTACTTGAATGGACGTGATGCGGAGAGTGTCATGATCATCACACTCACATTTGTCGTGATAGGATGCGGCATTTTATTTGGTATTTTGCCAGCATTGGTTTTTACTTTGTTGATTTTGTTCTTTATAGGAAGCGGGATGTTCTTTACAGAGCTTGGTCACACAAATTCACTCTTTTCTAATCAAACGTTGCAAGATGTCGTGATATGGGGCGTGGCGCTTCTCTTTTTTGCTATTTCTGCTGGAAACGTGCATGAGCGAATAAAAACGATGCGTTACACCATTGAACAACAAAAGAGGGCCATCAAACAATTTGTAGCGATTGACTCAACCACAGGCTTTGACAATGCAGAGCGGATGAGGCTCGAATTGTCTGAGGAAATGAAACGAGCAGAACGATACAAACAGCCATTCGTCTTTATCCTTCTTCATATGCACTACTCAGCGGAATTCAAAACATTATATGGAGAAAAAGAAATGCAGCATCTTTTCCAGCAACTCAGTATGAAGATTCGCGAAAGTGTGAGAGAAACCGATAAGAAATTTCGATTATCCGAAGAACGAATCGGGCTGCTGCTCACTCACACACCTGCAGAAAACGTCTCGATCGTTCTTGAAAAGCTAAAGGATAAACTGCAAACGCATGTCCTGCTAAATGGTCGTGAAGTGACCTTAACTTTTCATGTCTGTCATTTAACAAGCAGCTCGGATTATCGGACACCAGAGCAATTTTTAGAAGAACTAGAAAACGAGATGATGATGAATGAACTTTAATGTTTTGACGAAATGTTGTTTGTTATTCGTTCTTTTCTCTATGCTTTCGATCAAAGACAGTACATCAGCTGGTGCACTTGAGAAAGAGTTCAGGACCCTCATCGTCTATTCCACACAATCAGGTGAGGCAACTCCAACTGTTCATATGCTTGATGTACTTGTGGGGCATTTTTCCACACGAACGACCATTTTATCTGATGAACAAATAACTGAAAAGAACCTCAATGACTTTCAGCAAGTTATCTATATAGGTGAAGAAAAGAGAACGTTGAAAGCACAAACCGTACGTCTCATAAACGAATCAAAACGTTTAGTCGCAATAGGATACAATGCGGAACAGCTTCGTCCATTCTCGAAGCTTACTTTTCACAAACAAGATCACATCAGTCAAATCAAAGATACTGATGATCAAGAATACCGTCAGCTAGAGAGAGGAATCACAGCTCAGACGGTTCAAGGGACAGATCTGCAACGTAAATTCTTATTGAAGAAAAATCAAGCTGAACAGCCATTTGTGATTCAAACAAAAGAAGGTGCGGCATATGTCGGAATGCTAAATATCCTTCAGCACGACAAGCTACTTGCAGAGGTGCTTGAAAGTCTCCTGCCGGCTTCTAGTCAGACGAAGACAAAGTACTTACAGCTTGGGAAGATTAACCCCGTCACGGATGAGAAGAAGTTACTTGAACTTGGACGATACGTAACAGCTCGCCATATCCCTTTTCTGCTGGCGGTGACCCCTATATGGATTGATCCAGCAACAGGGGATGAAGTGACGCTGAGTGACCGACCTAAACTTGTCCACGTGTTAAAACAATTGCAAAGCAATGGAGCTAGTGTCGTTCTTCATGGGTTTAGCCGTACGTATCGAATGCAGGAGTCGGGTAAAGGCTTTGAATTTTGGGATGTAAAGTACGATCAGCCCGTTACGTCAAATGAACCAGAGAAAGCTGATCAGCAGCTGAACAAAAGCTTTTTTCCGAATGAAAAAGATTTTAATGTGTATATCAAATCCAATCAACATCAAGAAGCCATCTATACAGAAGAAAAGCTGACAAAAGGCATTGAACTGCTCACGCAGCAGGGGTTATATCCACTTGCATTTGAAGTGCCGAATGACGCCATATCCCTGCAAGGCTATGAAGTGATTTCCCGCCATGTGTCCAGTCTATTTGGACAGGTGCAGCTCTCAGACCGTACATGGAAAACAAGAAGTGCATCACCGTTTTTGTCGACACCCGCCATGCTTCATGGCATGACTTTATATCCTGAACAGTCTATAGATACAGCGTCTGGCCAAGAAGGTGCAAACATACTGGCTGAGCAGACAATTCAATCCATGCAGCATATCCAATCCGCCGCCATTGGGCTGTCCTATGATGTGGAAGCGGGGATAGATGGGCTGCAAGAGTTAATCACACAAATGGATGCGATCCCTTCTAGTGAATGGCTAGATTTAAAGAAAACAAAACAGACTGTTGAAACCCCGCATGTCCAGATCAAAACAACAGGAAATGGACATATTCAAATAGAGCAATCCAATATAGCTGAACCAAAAACAAACAAACGAAGCGGGATGGAAAATATGCTTCGAATGCTCACAATGGTGGTGCTGCTCTTTATTGTGGCATTTGCTTTTTACACATTGTATTTAAGGCTGACGATGAAAAAACGGATCTTTAAGGAGAGAAAATCAGGTGGCTGATATCTTATTTTACCTATCATTAATACTGATTTGGATCATGCTCCTATATCATATGTTTCTGATGCAGGGAGGCTTTCAGCACTATTTAACTTACGAAAAAGTGCTGCCTAAATGGACGAAACAAGGGAAAGATCTGCCGACCGTCAGCATTCTCATTCCAGCACATAATGAAGAAGTGGTCATTCGGCAGACGCTAAAAGCCATGGTCCAGTTATCCTATCCCAAACACCTTCTTGAAATCATTGTGATTAATGACAATTCCTCTGATTGTACAGGGGAGATTGTGCAATCATTTAGTGAGCAATACGATCATGTCCATATAATTGAAACAAAGCCGCCATTTGCAGGGAAGGGGAAATCTACTGCACTGAATGAAGGCTTGAAGGCTTCGACAGGAGACGTTATTTGTGTATACGATGCAGATAATATGCCTGAAAAGAAAGCCGTCTACCATTTGGTTCTTGGATTATTGAATGATCCTAAAGCAGGTGCTGTTGTCGGGAAATTCAGGGTCATCAATGCAGCCAAAAACCTCCTGACAAAATTCATTAACATAGAAACGATCTGCTTCCAGTGGATGGCGCAAGGCGGGAGATGGAAATGGTTTGGCATTGCGACAATACCAGGCACCAACTTTGCGATCCGCCGGCACATTTTAGAAGAGCTTGGCGGCTGGGATGTCCATGCACTAGCTGAAGACACTGAATTAACGATTCGTGTGTATAACCTGGGCTATGTGATTCGGTTCTTTCCTGCTGCGATTACATGGGAACAAGAGCCTGAAACATGGAAAGTCTGGTGGCGGCAGAGAACACGCTGGGCTAGAGGCAACCAATATGTTGTGCTTAAATTTTTAAGGCAGTTTATGAAATTAAAACGAAAACGAATGATTTTCGATTTATTTTATTTTTTCTTTACGTATTTCTTATTTTTCTTTGGTGTACTGCTCTCCAATGGCATTTTTATCGTAAACTTATTCGTTGATCTTCACTTATCTGTGGGAGCTGTGGCACTCATTCTATGGGGCTTAGCCTTCTTCCTCTTTTTAACAGAAGTGATGATTACGTTAAGCATAGAGAAAACAGAGCTGACCAAACAAAACATTCTCATTGTGATTCTCATGTACTTTACCTACTCCCAAGTATGGATTGCGCTTGTTGTGTACTCCTTATGTGTAGAGGCGAAAAGCCGATTATTGAAACAAGAAGTGAAATGGTACAAAACCGAGCGTTACAATCAACAACAAAAGAAAAGCGGGTGACATATTGAAATCGTTAAAATGGTTGATTTATATATTAGGATTATCCTTAGCGATCCAGCCTTTTTTCATGGCAGGTCAAGCAATGGCGCAATCCAACCGAGTTCAAGTCAAAGATGATTGGGTTCAACCTTCAAAAGAAAGCAAAACAAAAACGCAGCATCTATCAGAAGACGTAGTGACCTTATATGGACAAGAAGACCGCACTGAATTTACCTATCAAGTGGATCAGGAAAAAACAGAGTCAAGCACATTGACGTTAAATATAGAGGCTTCACCATTATTGATTTCACCTTCTTCATTCACTGTTATGATTGATGGAGAGATCGAAAAGACCATCCCTGTATCAGGGAAAAACCAGAAGAAGTCGATTCAAATCAAGTTGAACAAAGCACAATTGAAAAAAGGTACTCACCGCATTCAGGTCGCATTTTATGGTGTCTTAAAAGAAGGCGTGTGTATCAACCAAGAGACACCTGCTAATTGGCTAAAAGTGTATCCTGAAAGTGAACTTGTATTCAAAGGAATTCAAAAGAAAGACCTCGCATTAGACAACTTTCCATCACCTTTTATTCAAACGGGTGATCAGAAAGAACAGACAGACATTGTAATTCCTAATTCACCGGATGGAGCTGAATTAGAAGCAGCCATCAAAGTATACCGTACGTTGAAAAACAAAGATCGCCAAAAAGAGATCAAACTGATCCAAGAAAAGGACATCAAGCAAGTGACGCACCCAACGATTGCTGTGGGAGCTAAAGGAAGCTGGGATGGACGGATGAAAACGATTGAACAAGGTGCAGGAATTAAAACGAAAAGCAGTCATCTTACATTAGCGATGAGAACTTTGACAGCAAAGAAAACAGAACAGCCCATTTTATTTGTGACAGCGGAAAAACCTGTGACAATTGCTGAAAAAATCAATGTTCTGACTCAGTCAGAATTAACGGGTCAACTGACTGGAACGGACTTACTGATTCAAAAGACTGCAGCTCAAACGTCTAAACCATCTCACAAGATTCGTTTGAAAGATTTTGGCGGAGAGGATGTCACGGTTGGGACCAACAAGACGGCATCCGACCACTACTATTATCCGAAAGCGCTACTGGCTAACCAAAAATCAGGTGCAAAGCTCAATCTTTCATTCAAAAAATCTGATACAGCAGCAAGCAAAACAGAACGGTTAACTGTTATGATCAATGACGAACCGCACGACGTACCATTAACAAAACTAGGCAACAAAGATGCGAATGGATTCTATCATGTCTCGATTCCAGTAGATTCAAAGATACTTCAAAAAAATGAATATATTGATTTGCAATTTGTCACAAGTGGTTTTAAAAACATGGAATCCTGCAGACATACAGATGAAGAAGGCTGGATATTCATTGACAAAAATAGCTCTCTTCAAATACCAGAAGGAACAATGAGTGAAAAGCCAGATTTAGCCGCATGGCCGCTCCCGTTCACTTCGAAAAATACATTGATCATCATACCAGATCAAATCAAACGTGAAACAATCAATCAAATGGCCATGTTGACGGAATCTTTTAGTCAGCCAGAAGTAGCTCAATATCATTTAATGAAAGCTTCTCAAGTCACAAATGAACAATTGAAAAATCACCCTCTCATTTTCATCGGAGGCATTCAAACATTCTCTCTTCTGAAAGAAAAAGTGGCTGAGCTCATTGTTCCGGTGAAAAAGGATCAGTATGATGTATCTTCTTTCGGCATGATCAACGAAACAACGGCTCGAATTGTATGGACGCAGCCATCTGTTTGGAATAAAGAACAGATAATGACAGTCTTTTCAGGAATGACTGCAGCTGAAGCTAACGTGTCAAATGAAGTGATGCAATTTCTTCAAACAAATACAGAAAAAGCAACAGTTGCAATAGAGAGTAAAAACAAAGGCGTGTTTTCTAATCATCAATCCGTCAGCAGCACATCGAGCAGTCTGAAAACAAGTGAAAAACAAAGCAGCAGCGAGTCTTGGATTTACTTTGCGTGTATCGCTGCACTCATCCTTTTTGTGCTTGTGATGATTGTCTATTTCGTACGAAAAAACCGTAAAAAGACTGAGTTCTAAACGATCAAAAGACCTTGAAAAAATCTCTTTACTTTGGTGTCAAACGGGAGTATGATCTCTTTTATAAAAGACCAATCGCTGAATCATTTCGATGAGCGGGGGAACCAATTGTGGTGGTATAAAACACCACGTGGGGTGAATCCTTTTAAGGTAGGGCAAAATCTCATGCGCCCGAATCCGTCAGCTAACCTCGTAAGCGTTAAAGAGAGCAAAGACCAACCTGTGATCTAAACAATAGGCACAGGGGCATTCTATTGCCTCTGTGTCTTTTTGGCGATCCAAAATTTTGTAACTCAAATCGTTTGACACTAAAGGAGCGGGCAACACATGTACAGTTTGATGAAGCGTATTTTAATTGGTAAACCATTAAAATCACAGGCAGCAGGAGAACAAAAACTATCAAAAATCAAAGCTTTGGCATTATTGTCATCAGACGCATTGTCGTCAGTCGCATACGGTACAGAACAAATCTTGATTGTATTATCAGTTGTCAGTGCGGCAGCGTTTTGGTACTCACTCCCGATTGCAGGTTGTGTATTAATCCTTTTAATGGCGTTAATTCTATCTTACCGCCAGATTATTTATGCTTATCCAGAAGGCGGCGGGGCGTATGTCGTCTCCAGCAGAAACTTAGGTGAAAAACCAGGGCTGGTTGCTGGTGGATCATTACTCGTCGATTACATTTTAACCGTAGCAGTGAGCATTTCTGCTGGGACCGATGCGATCACATCGGCTTTTCCAGCTCTATATCCATATCATGTCATGATCTCAATCGTATTAGTTCTAGTGATTATGGTGTTAAACCTTCGTGGACTGACAGAGTCGGCATCTATTTTGGCTTATCCTGTGTACCTATTTGTCTTTTCATTGCTCATTTTAATTGGAGTGGGCGGGTTTAAACTATTAACAGGGCAAGTGCCGCCAGCACCTGAACATACAGCATTTGGCACACATGTATCAGGCATCACGTTATTTCTTTTATTAAAGGCATTTTCGTCTGGCTGTTCTGCTTTAACTGGTGTTGAAGCGATTTCTAATACAATTCCATCCTTTAAAAAACCAGCTGCACAAAATGCAGCGAGAACTTTATTGATGATGGGGGGATTACTGGCCGTTCTATTTGTAGGAGTGACATTGCTTGCGTTTGGTTTTGGCATCTCGCCAAAGCCAGAAGAAACGGTTGTGTCACAAATTGCATCAGACACATTTGGACGGACGTTTTTCTACTATGTCATTCAGGCTGTCACAGCTTTAATTTTAATATTAGCGGCAAACACAGGTTTTTCAGCTTTTCCATTATTGGCTGTTAACTTAGCAAAAGATAAATATATGCCGCGTATGTTTACAGTGAGAGGAGATCGACTCGGTTATTCCAATGGCATTATCTTTTTAGGTGTTGCTTCTATGCTGCTCATTTGGCTATTTGATGGGAAAACAGAACACCTCATTCCACTTTATGCTGTCGGTGTGTTTATTCCATTTACCTTGTCTCAGACAGGTATGTGTGTAAAGTGGATTCGTGAAAAACCACAGGGATGGAAAGTGAAAATGCCTATCAATATCGTGGGAGCACTTATTTCATTTACGGTTTTCATGATTCTCATTTTGACCAAGTTTCACCTTGTATGGCCAGTATTTGTTTTCATGCCAATTGTTCTATTTATTTTTCATTCTATTAAGAAACATTATCTGTCTGTTGGAGAACAATTGCGTTTATTGAATGAAACCGAGCCTGTCGAAATCAAAGGAAATGTGGTCATCGTCCCAATAGCAGGTGTCACACGTGTCGTCGAACAATCTGTGCAATATGCAAAATCCTTATCAGACCAGGTCATAGCGGTTCATGTATCGTTTGATAAAGAGAAAGACAAGAAAATTGAAGCTGATTGGGAAAAGCTGAATAGTGATGTGCGTCTTGTGATTTTACATTCGTCTTATCGAAGTCTCATTCACCCGCTTGATAAATTTCTTGAAACGATTGAAGCGAAAGCAAATGCACATCAATATAGAGTGATGGTGCTCGTCCCTCAATTTATTCCGAAAAAAAGATGGCACACCATTTTGCACAATCAATCTGCTTTCTTATTAAGATTCCGTTTATTATGGAAACGGGATATTGTTGTCGCCACTCTTCCATATCACTTTAAAAAGTAGCAAGAGCAAGTTGAAACGTTTGATCAAAAGGGTGCGGTGGTATGGAGTAAGAAAAAAGGAGTTTTCTCACATGCCGCAAAGAACCGCAGGAAAAGAAGTAACAGCGCTACTGGAAGAGTGGGGCGTGAAACATATTTATGGAATGCCCGGCGACAGTATTAACGAATTAATCGAAGAACTAAGGCATGAATCAAGCAAAATTCAATTTATACAAACAAGACATGAAGAAGTGGCAGCACTTTCAGCAGCAGCTGATGCGAAACTAACAGGCAAACTTGGTGTTTGTTTATCAATTGCTGGGCCAGGTGCTGTCCACTTATTAAATGGACTATACGATGCAAAAGCGGATGGTGCACCTGTATTAGCGATTGCAGGGCAGGTTGCCTCAACTGAAGTAGGCAGAGATGCATTTCAAGAAATCAAATTAGAGCGGATGTTTGACGATGTTGCTGTCTTTAATCAGCAAGTACAAACAGCAGAAGCTCTGCCTGACTTATTGAATCAAGCCATCAAAGCTGCTTATACCCATAAAGGGGTGGCGGTTCTCACTGTTTCAGATGATTTATTTTCTCAGAAAATTAAGCGGAGTCCTGTTTATACATCTCCTCTTTACATAGAGGGAGACGTGCGGCCGAAGAAAGATCAACTGCTAAAGGCTGCTCAACTCATTAACAATGCGAAGAAGCCGGTCATCTTAGCAGGAAAAGGATTAAGAAATGCAAAAGAAGAGCTTCTTTCGTTTGCAGAAAAGGCAGCTGCACCGATCGTCATTACACTTCCTGCAAAAGGTGTTGTTCCAGACAGGCATCCATACTTTTTAGGGAACCTAGGTCAGATCGGGACGAAGCCTGCATATGAAGCGATGGAAGAGTGCGATTTATTAATCATGCTTGGAACCTCCTTCCCATATAGGGATTACTTACCGGAAGACACACCTGCCATTCAATTGGATATCAAATCGGATCAGATCGGTAAAAGATATCCAGTAGAAGTGGGGATTGTAAGTGACAGTAAAAATGGTCTTCATGAACTAACCTCTTATATTGAATATAAAGAGCAGCGCGGTTTCCTTGAAGCTTGTACAGAGCATATGATGAAGTGGCGAGAAGAAATGGATAAGGAAAAATCTATTGCCACATCACCGCTTAAACCGCAGCAAGTCATCGCTAGATTAGAAGAAGCGGTAGATGATGATGCCATTCTTTCAGTTGATGTCGGTAATGTGACGGTATGGATGGCACGTCATTTCCAAATGAAACAGCAGGATTTCATTATTTCCAGCTGGCTTGCCACAATGGGCTGTGGTTTACCTGGCGCAATATCAGCTAAATTAAACGAACCAAACCGCCAAGCCATTGCTGTCTGTGGTGACGGAGGCTTCACAATGGTGATGCAAGATTTTGTGACGGCGGTAAAATATAAACTGCCAATTGTCGTTGTGATCTTAAACAACAACAACCTTGGTATGATTGAATATGAACAACAGGTAAAAGGCAACATCAACTATGGTATAGAGCTGGAAGATATTGATTTTGCAAAATTTGCAGAAGCATGCGGTGGTAAAGGAATCTCGGTGTCATCACATGAAGAACTAGCACCAGCCTTTGATCAAGCACTTCAAGCTGAGAAACCTGTGATCATTGATGTTGCGGTGTCCAATGAACCACCGTTACCTGGTAAAATCACTTACACACAAGCAGCGGGCTTTAGTAAATATTTATTGAAAAAATTCTTTGAAAAAGGTGAGCTGGATATCCCTCCACTTAAGAAAAGCCTTAAACGTTTTTTCTAAACAGCAGGTAGTCGGTCCTCCAATTAGGGGGACTGACTTTTTTGTTGAACAAGGAAAAACATTTCAATTGTCACTTGTTTTCTTTTGTATAAAAATATACAGACTGGATTTTTGTAACTTAAAGCCTATTTTTCCAATTCGATGAGAAAGGTAAAATAGACTTTATGATCAATAATGGAGGGAGTGGATTTTTCTGGGTAAGATACTTGATGCAAAAGCACTAACCAGTGCCATGGATACAAGGGCGAAACACTATCAGGCACTCCGTGAAGAAATGGTTGATTTAAAAAAAGCGCTACAGGGCGTGGCGAATCTAGGTGATGACTTCACTGGAAAAGGTGCCGATAATATTAAAAGCTTCTACAAAGAGCTCGCAGGAAATGTGGACATGTTCATCAGCTTTATTGATAAGCAAAAAGCCTTTCATGAAGGTGTTTCTGGAACGCTTGATGATACAAACTTTGGCGGCGATACCTTTGTAGAAGAACAC
>NZ_JBQENU010000011.1:0-114565 GCF_052044605.1 Bacillus sp. 22483
TCCGCCCGGTAAAACTCATGAAACATCTTCATCAGTGCGCGTTTCTCTATCCGAGACACATAGCTCCGCGATATCCCGAGCTCCTTGGCTATTTCCCGCTGCGTTTTCTCTTTTTTTAAGTCCAAACCGAACCGGCCGACGATGACTTCTTTTTCCCGGCCGTCGAGAATGTCGATATATTCTTTTACTTTTTCAAGCTCCATGTTGAGCTGAATGGTATCAATCACGTCTTCATTTTCTGATTTTAAGACGTCAATTAATGAAATTTCATTTCCTTCTTTATCTTGACCGATTGGGTCATGCAGAGAGACGTCCTTTTTTGTTTTTTTGAGTGCGCGTAAATGCATGAGGATTTCGTTCTCAATACAACGCGCCGCATATGTCGCCAGCTTTGTTCCTTTTCCAGAGGAATAGCTTTCGATGGCTTTAATGAGTCCGATCGTCCCGATGGAGATGAGGTCTTCAGCGTCTTCCCCGGTATTTTCAAATTTCTTGACAATATGGGCGACGAGCCGAAGGTTATGTTCAATCAGCATGTTTCTTGCGTGTTCATCGCCCTCTGCCATGAGGGCTAAGTATTTTTTCTCATCATCTCCCGAAAGGGGTTGTGGAAAGGCATTGTTTTTGACATAGGACACTAAAAACACCAATTCTTTGACCATCAATCCCATCGCTGTAAATACTCCTGCCACGATTTTCACCTCCACCATGTTTAGGCCGCTGCCTATATCCTCAAATGTATGTGAAGGAAGGATTGTCTGTGTCTGTACGATGAAAAAATCATCTTATTTGAAAGAAGCGTGCTTGTGTGCGTATGTTTTTGCTGCACCTCTCATATGTTTGCGGTTTCTTTGCGGTGCTTGGCGGTCTAGAAGCGTGCTAAAATATGTAATATTAGACCGAAAAGGAAGGGGTTTTTTCGGAACATGGGGAAGGTTCTTTCTTCACATGTCGGTATGAAAATTAATGAATGGTATCGAATGATACGGCAGTTCAGTGTTCCAGATGCGGAAATCTTGAAAGCGGAAGTAGAAGCGGAAATTGAACGTATGGAAGAGGACCAGCATTTACTGATTTATTATCAGCTCATGTGTTTTCGGCACCAAATTATGCTCGACTATATACACCCTTCAAAATATCAACCTTTCTCAGTATCTAACCTTGTCGATAAAATCGAAAATTCCAATCATGAGTTATCTGATATGCTGCATTATTACCATGCATTTTTTCGTGGCATGCATGAGTTTAGTCAAAAAGAATATTTGGAGGCCGTCAAATATTATCGCATGGCAGAAAAACAGCTGTCTATGGTATTTGATGATATTGAGCAGGCTGAGTTTCATTTTAAAGTAGCAGAAGCCTACTATATAATGAAACAAACGCATGTCTCCATGCACCATATTTTAAAAGCGCTTGAAATATACGATCAGCATGATGCATATTCCATTCGCATTATTCAGTGCCTCTTTGTCATCTCGGGAAATTATCAAGATTTAAAACGTAAAGATCGAGCACTGCCTCACTTGAAAAAGGCGAAACAACTCGCATCTGAAATTGACCACCCGCGCATTTATAGCTCAGCACTCTATAATTTAGGGAAATGTTACGGGGAGTTAGGTTATCGAGAAGAAGCAGAACGATATTTAACCGAATCGGCTGACCTCGCCAAAAAAGAGCTGCTTCCCACGCTGCCTCATACACTTTATACACTGGCCAAGCTGCTTTTTAGACAAAATGAGCAGACTGAAGCAAGGCGCATATTAGAGGATGGGAAATTGGCCGCAAAGAAGCATGAAGACCAGCTGTTCTGTCATATGTTTGAGTATCTGGATGCTTTATATGTTCAGGAAATCAATGAAGAACAACTGCAAAAAACCATTGATTATTTGGAAAAACTTAGCCTATACTCTTATATAGAGGATATCTCACTAGAAATTGCGACAGCCTTAGAAACCTCTCAACAATACCAGAAGTCCAACCAGTATTATCAAAAATTGCTATGGGCTCAAAATCAAATCCAAGAAGGAGAGTGTCTGTATGAATTCTAAGCAACGTTCGACAGTTGAAGAGAGAAACCAAACGTGAGACAAAAAGCGGGCCTGATGGGCCGGCTTTTTTTATGTGAAAAAGAAGCGTAGACGATCACGAAACTTGAATGAATTCATCAGAAAGCGGGCAATTTAATGTGTAATGATGTTCTGTGGAGGCGGTCTGATGAAAGGGTTGCATATCTTGTTATGTATATTGGTAATATGCGCTTTTGTTCCTGGTAACATAGAGGCGCGTACATTAAAAAGAATCGACCTAGAAAAAACGGGACGAGCCTTTTGGGACATGAGAGAGGAACGGAAAAAGATTGCGTTAACCTTTGATGATGGACCTCATCCGGTATACACAAATCAAATACTAGATGTACTGAGAGAGCATGAAGTGAATGCCAGCTTTTTTGTCATCGGAAGCCGTATTCATGCATATCCCCTGCTCGCAGAGCGGATTGTGAGCGAAGGAAATGAGCTTGGCAATCACACGATGAACCATACGTATTTTGACCTTTTGTCATCGAAAGAAATCAAGCAAGAATTAAAAGAATCAGCGGCTCATATCGCTTCTCTCCAGCCTGGCGGACCCTTATTATTTCGTCCCCCGGGCGGGCGCTTGACGATGAAGTCATTCCGCATTCTTTCAAAGCAAGGATACGATGTCGTGATGTGGTCCTTTACGCAAGATCCGAAGGACTGGTCTAGGCCAGGTGCACACAAAATTGCCAGCCGTATTATTGAGAATATTCAGGGCGGTGATATCATCCTTTTACATGATGGCGGAGGAAATCGTAAGCAGACAGTAGAAGCGCTGAAACAAGTCGTACCTGAACTAAAGAAAAGAGGCTATGAGTTTGTGAAAGTGAGCGAACTGGTGCACCATAACAGAGATTATCTACCGGTTCAATTACAATAAGAAACAGTCATTCATTGAAACCAAAAGTCTTGTCGTTTACTATATGAAGAGGGCTTTTGGAGGTGAATGTTGTGAAGAAATTTGTTTTCCTTTTCATCCTGTTATGTGTTGCTGCTGGGTGCTCAAAACCAGTTCAGGAAAGTGTGATTGCATTTGGTGACAGTAACACAAGAGGATCGAACTGGGATTTTCGAGATTATCCAACATCTGAAAAATGGGTGAATCTCATGAAAAACGTCGAGCGCGGCCAAATCAAGGTACAGAATGCCGGAATTGGCGGGCAGACAACAGAAGATGCGAAGCTGCGCTTTGAGCAGGATATTTTAAAACAAAAACCAACTTACGTCCTCATCATGTTCGGTACAAATGATGCGGCGATTCTAGACGGGAAACATCCCCGTGTGACCAAAAAACGATTTAAAGAAAACTTATCCTACTTCATTTCTGAAAGTAGAAAAGAGGGAATTACCCCGATCCTCATGACGTGCGTGCCTGTGGTGGAAGGAGGCAAAAAGGGCTTGTATTATTATTCTAGATATAAGTCATCTTATTTTGCTGAGAGAGGCGGGGCGAGAGCTTGGCAAAACTCATACAATGACATCACAAGACAAGTAGCTGAAAAACAGCAAGTGCCGCTTGTCGACAATTGGAAAGCGTTCATCAGAGAAGCGGGTGAAGATAGTGACAACGCCTTGATTCAGTCTGGCCTCATTGACCCTTCTGGCAATCATATGACACCAAAAGGGGCAAGAATCATTTATAACGAAATCAAAGAGCGTGATGTCATTAAACATTTTTAAATGCAGGCCATCTGCCTAAACAAGACGATCCATCCAGCATAGTCTAACAGTATATCTTCTTAGAAGGAGGTAACTGATATGTGGGGATGTCCTTATCCTTACCCTGCGTGTTCGCCTTATCCAGCTCAAGGAGCAGGAATCGGTTACGCTTTTCTTGTTGTGTTCCTTGTCGTCATTTTGGTCGTAGGTGGAGGGTTATGGTTTTGGAATGAACAGCCTTGCAAATAAGACACCTCTTCTTTGATCAGAAGGGGTGTTTTTTACGGAAAATAGTAGTAAGCCTATAGCGCAAGTGATATAATATCAGTCACCTGAGTTTAAAAAAGGAGAGTGCTCGGGAGGCATGGTTCCTGGATATATGGAATTAAGAGGAAACAGAGAGCATATGCCCGAGCGAACGTCTTTTCATTTCTGTCTCAATTAATTCAATGAAGTCGCGATTTAAGTTCATTTCATTTGCTTTATAATACGATTCTATAAGTAAATCATCTGACAGCTTTTTCATACTAGAAACCCATATGATGGGAAAAACACCTCCCCTGAAAAAGTTGGCATAAAACTTGAGGAAAAGACATATCATCATAGGTTGATCGAATGTCTTTGAAGTACCTTTAATCTACCATGAATGGGAAACAAGAACAATCGTTCTGTTATCCACATGGTTAAGTGGATAACTTGTGGGTAGAGTGTTTATAATTGAATGAAAGCGTGATGAAATATAGGTGGATAATGTGTGTAAAATTATCCACACCTGTTGAAGGTCCTCATCATATGTCGAAAACTTTTTCATTGTATTCGATAGACAGACAAATTGTGATTTGATTCGACACAATCGCTGAAAAACCAATGGAAGAAAGGGTGCAAATTGTGCTAAAGAAGTATTTCTTACCGGATGAATTTGTGAAAAGTATTTTCCACATTTCGCCGCAAAAACTAAAAGAACGAAATGTAAAAGGAATTATTACGGATTTAGATAACACACTAGTAGAATGGGATCGTCCTAGTGCGACCCCGCGTTTAATTGAATGGTTTCAAGAGATGAAAGATCACGGGATACAGGTGACGATTGTATCGAACAATAATGAAAAAAGGGTCAAGCTTTTTTCTGAGCCTGTTCATATCCCGTTTATTTATAAAGCGAGAAAACCGATGGGAAGAGCCTTTAATAAGGCCGTCGCTGATATGCAATTGAAGAAAGAAGATGTGGTTGTCATTGGCGATCAGCTTATGACAGATGTGCTTGGCGGAAACAGGCATGGCTTCCATACCATTTTGGTTGTACCTGTTGCGGCATCGGACGGATTTTTCACGAAGTTTAACAGGCAGATTGAACGCAGAATTTTAGGAGCCTTAAAGCGTAAGGGCCACATTCAGTGGGAGGAAGAGTAATAATGGAAAAGGTTGTTTGTATTGGCTGCGGTGTAGCCATTCAGACGGAAGATAAAGATCAATTAGGATATGCGCCGGCAGCATCTCTATTGAAAGAAGATGTGATCTGTCAGCGCTGTTTTAGGTTAAAGAACTACAATGAAATTCAGGATGTATCTTTAACAGAAGACGACTTTTTAAATATTTTACACAGCATTGGCGAGACTGATTCTTTGATCGTCAAGGTCGTTGATATTTTTGACTTTAACGGAAGCTGGATTAATGGACTGAGCCGTATTGTTGGTGGTAATCCCATTTTACTTGTCGGCAACAAGGTAGATATTTTACCGAAATCCGTGAAAAAAGACCGTCTTGTTCAATGGATGAAGCGGGAAGCAAAAGAAAATGGGCTCAATCCGATTGATGTGTTTTTAATCAGTGCGAGCAGAGGACAAGGTGTGCCTGAGGTTATGGAGGCCATTGATCATTACCGTGAGGGCAGAAATGTCTATGTTGTCGGCTGTACAAATGTTGGGAAATCAACATTTATTAACCGCATTATCAAAGAGGTGTCTGGAGAAGAGAATGTGATCACCACATCCCAATACCCAGGGACAACACTTGATGCGATTGAAATCCCGCTTGATGACGGGTCTGCTTTATTCGATACACCGGGGATCATCAACCGCCATCAAATGGCGCACTATGTCGGCAAAAATGACTTAAAGATTTTAACGCCGAAAAAAGAATTGAAACCGAGAACGTTCCAGTTAAATGAAGCTCAAACGCTTTACTTTGGCGGACTGGCTCGATTTGATTATGTAAAAGGCGGCAGAACATCCTTTGTCTGCTACATGCCAAATGAACTCAACATTCATAGGACGAAGATGGAGAATGCAGATGACTTATATGAAAAGCATGCAGGTGAACTGCTTTCACCGCCATCAAAAGAGGGAATGGAAGATTTCCCGCCGCTCGTTCTGCACACTTTCACCATCGATCAGCCAAAAATGGACATTGTCTTTTCAGGATTAGGCTGGGTGACGGCGAATGATGCTGGGAAACAAATCAAAGTGTATGCGCCAAAAGGCGTGCACGTGTTTATGAGACGTTCGTTAATTTAAATGTTCAGAGGGGGAGAGACCTTGAAACCTTTATACGGAGTAATCGGTAACCCTGTTGGCCATTCAATGTCTCCAGATATTCATAATGCAGCATTAAAGGATGCTGGAATTGATGGACATTATCATGGCTTTCAAGTAGAAGAAAACGACCTGAAAGATGCCATTAACGGTATGAAAGTCTTAGGAATCAGCGGCTTTAACGTCACTGTTCCGCACAAGGTAGACATCATGCAGTACCTTGACAAAATTGATGTGACAGCTGAACGCCTGCGTGCCGTCAATACGGTTCGCCTCGAAAATGGTCAGCTCGTTGGGTACAATACAGATGGAGAGGGTTTTCTTCATTCATTGCTTGAAGCGTTGGATCAGCCGTTATCGGAGCTGTCATTTCTCCTGCTTGGTGCTGGTGGAGCAGCAAGAGCGATTTACACGACAATTGCTGAGTATGCACCGAAACAATTTGATATCGCCAACCGCACCATTGAAAAAGCTGAGGCTTTAATTGAAAGTGCCGATGGGAAAATTACATCTCGTGCGATAGCATTAAATACAGCAGAAGAGCGGCTGGGGGAATATGATGTCATCATCCATACGACCTCGATTGGTATGTATCCGAATGTTGAAGAAACCCCAATTTCTTTAGCGAACGCAAAAAAAACAGCGGTCGTTTGTGATATTGTGTATAATCCAATAGAAACAAAGCTGCTAAGCGAAGCAGCCGGGTTAGGTTTGAAAACGGTCGATGGCGTCGGCATGTTTGTTGGTCAGGCGGTAAGAGCCTTTGAACTGTGGACGGGCATTACACCTGACGCCCGAAAAATGAAGTCAATTGTCATAGAGAAATTAGGAGGAACACCATGTTAAAAGGTAAGCAAAAACGTTTTTTACGTGCGCAAGCACATCATTTATCACCTATTTTTCAAGTTGGAAAAGGCGGGGTAAATGACAATATGGTCAAGCAAATTTCCGAGGCGCTTGAAGCAAGAGAACTTTTGAAAGTCAGCGTATTGCAAAACTGCGACGAGGACAAAACAGAGGTTGCAAAAGCACTTGTAAAAGGTGCAAAAGCTGAACTCGTTCAAACGATCGGAAATGTGATTGTCCTTTATAAGGAATCAAAGGAAAATAAACAAATTAAGCTGCCGTAAAGGTGGATATGATATGAAAAAAATAGGGTTGTTCGGCGGTACGTTTGATCCCCCGCATAATGGGCATTTGCTGATGGCAAGTGAGGTGCGTTTCCAAGTAGGGCTTGATGAAATTTGGTTTATCCCAAATCACAAGCCCCCTCATAAAACGGGCCGAAAACGAGCAGAGAGTCATCACCGCGTAAAAATGGTGGAAAAAGCGATTCAGTCAAATCCTCATTTTCGAGTTGAGCTTATTGAAATGGAGCGGGAGGGCCCATCTTATACAGTAGATACGGTTGAGCTGTTGAAGAAGCGCCATCCTGAAGATGAGTTCTTTTTTATGATTGGAGCGGACATGGTCGAGTATTTGCCGAAATGGCACAGAATCGATGATTTGCTTCAGATGATCACCTTTATTGGGATGAAAAGACCAGGTTATGAAGGAAGTACGGCGTATCCTCTTTTGTTTGCAGATGTTCCGGCTTTTGATGTATCATCGACATTGATTAGGCAGCGAATGAAGCAGGGGAAACCTGTTGATTATTTGATTCCGAAAGCTGTTGAGTGTTATATAAAGGAGCATCATTTATATGAATCGTGAAGAAGCGTTAAACTGTGTCAAACAGCAGTTAACAGAGCATAGATATACACATACAATTGGGGTAATGGAGACGGCCATTTCATTAGCTGAACGTTTTGGTGTAGATGTGAAAAAAGCAGAGGTCGCGGCTATTTTCCACGATTATGCCAAATTTAGACCGAAAGAAGAAATGAAGGGCATCATCCAGCAAGAACAGATGAACCCTCTATTGCTTAAATATTCACCTGAGCTTTGGCATGCCCCAGTTGGTGCCTATTTGGTCAAAAAAGAAGTTGGAATTGACGACCGAGATATTTTAACAGCCATTGAATTCCATACATCCGGCAGACCGAACATGACATTGCTTGAAAAAGTTATTTATGTCGCCGACTATATAGAGCCAGGACGCCATTTTCCTGGTGTAGAGGAAGTAAGAGAGTTAGCAGAGCAGGATTTGGATCTTGCCTTGATTCAATCTTTAAAAAACACCGTCAGCTTTTTAATGAAAAAGAATCAGCCAGTTTTCCCAGATACACTTGCTACTTATAACTCACTTGTGCAAAAGAACAACTAAGGAGGAATTTTGATGGATGCATCATCAATTTTAAACATCGCAGCTGGAGCGTGCGATGATAAACGGGCAGAGGATATTATTGCCCTGAATATGCAAGGGATCTCACTTGTTGCAGATTATTTTCTCATTTGTCACGGGAATTCTGACAAACAAGTACAGGCCATTGCAAGAGAAGTGAAACACCTTGCAGAAGAAGGCGGCATCGAAGTTAAAAAGATGGAAGGCTTTGACGAAGCAAGATGGGTCTTGATTGATCTAGGAGATGTCATTGCTCATGTGTTCCACAAAGAGGAAAGAGGATACTATAACTTAGAGAAGCTTTGGGGAGATGCGCCGAGAGAAACGCTTTCGCTTGGCATTAACTCATGATTTATCAAGGGTTTGCAGGTGTGTATGATAAGCTCATGACACATGCCCCTTATGATGAATGGGTTCAGTGGATACAGCGGCATATCAAGCCAAATAGTGCGATTATCGATGTAGGTTGTGGAACTGGAGAGATCTCTCTTCGGTTAGCTGCAAAAGGCCACATGGTCACAGGAATTGATCTAAGTGAAGAGATGCTGGCATTTGCGCAGCAAAAAGCACAGGCTCATAAGCAGTCTATTCAATTTTTACATCAAGATATGAGAGAGCTTGAGGGGTTTGAACAAACTTTTCAAGCAGCGGTTATTTGCTGTGATTCTTTGAATTATCTAAAAAACGAAAATGACGTCAAAAAAACCTTTAAAAACATGTTTCAGCTTTTAGAGACAGGTGGGGTTTTATTGTTTGATGTTCATACCCCTTATAAAATGGAAGAGGTATTTCCTGGCTCTACTTATGCCGATCAAGATGAAGAGATCAGCTATATTTGGCAGAGTGATCAAGGAGATCATCCATATTCGGTCATTCATGATTTAAGCTTTTTTGTAAAAGACGGAGACGTGTATGAGCGTTATGATGAAACGCACGAACAGCGTACATTTCCTTTTGAGACATATGCAGCGTTCCTTGAGTCCGCTGGCTTTGAACAGATTGAAGTGACCGCTGATTTTACAAATGAAGCACCTCAAGAATGTGCAGAAAGATATTTTATTTCAGCGAAGAAACCAAAAACCATCGTTTAATGGAACGATGGTTTTTTAAAACCCTTTTTTCGCTTGTTGCGAACATGTTTAATTTCTGAGATCATCAGTAAACACACTCGGCGGGTATTGATGCGCAACCGCTTCTACATCCTCATCGAACTTGTCATGAGTGTTCTGAAAAAGCTGATGGAACATATCTTGAACACCTGCTTCAAGTGCTTTAATGCCCTCGCCGGTGACGCCGCCTTTTACACACACCTTCTGTTGCAGTGTAGGCAGGGTATACACCCTTTTTTCAATCAAACGGCCAAGTCCTACAAGCATATCTTCTGATAAGGTGGTGGCTTCTTCTTTTGAAATATCCGTTTCTTCAACAGCGGCTTCAATCATTTTCTGAACAAGAAAGCTAATAAAGGCAGGACCGCAGCTGACAATATCTGAGGCTGCCCGTGTGATTGAATGATGAATTTCGATTGGTGTTGAAATGCGGCAAGCGAGTTGTCTGAGCGCTGCTTTTGTCGTGACATTGCATGATGAACCAAATGTTAAAAGTGATGCGCCTGATAACGCGCGGTTGGTGATGCTTGGGATCAGTCTGGCTGTTTGACAAGGAACAATGTCTTGAAGCTGTTCAGGATGAACCGGACTAGTAATGATGACAATGGTTTGCTGTTCTTTTAAAAGTGGGCTCAGTTCTTTTAAAAGCGGATAAATATCAAGTGGTTTGACACAAACAAAGATGAAATCTTTATCTGTTACAGCTCCTGAAAGCTGTTTCGTCACTTCGACCTCTGGGTGATTCTTTTTTATATTGAACGCTTTTTCGATGGTCCGATTTGTAATGGTGATGGATGAGGGATTGACTGCTTTTGATTCAATAAATGCCTCAGTAAGTATGGTACCCATGTTTCCTGTACCGATTAACCCTATATTCAAACGTTCTCCCTCCTTAGACGCATAGGATCTGTTATCTTCTAAACAGTATGTGAAGCAGCGTGAAAATATGATTGAAAGAAGCGTGAACAAGTGAAGCAGCTCATTTCGTTGAAAAAATACAGTCTTTATCTGATAGCGGGAATCATTATCCTCGTCATCATCTGTTTCTTCTTTTTAGCAGGAAAAGAGAAAGGCAGCGCCGAGCTAGGTGTATTGAAAGAACAACATGAAACGCAAGTCACATTAGAAGAAAAACAAGAGAGTGCAGAAAAAGAGCCAACATCCATCGTAGTAGAGGTCAAAGGAGCTGTACGGAAGCCGGGCGTTTATGCATTTATGGCTGAGGACAGAGTTGAAGAAGCCATTAAAAGAGCAGGTGGTTTTACGAGCAAGGCAGATACAGTTGACATCAATCAAGCAGCAAAATTAGAGGATAGTATGATGATTTATGTACGAAAGAAGGGGGAGGCTGACAAGCAGGGACAAACAGCAGCGGCTGATACGCCGCCGGGAAATGAAAAGAGTCAAGGGGTGAATGTCAATCAAGCTGATGCAGCGGAATTGCAGACCATTAACGGAATAGGTCCAGCCAAAGCGGAAGCCATCATTGCGTATAGAGAAGAACATGGAGAATTTCAGCAAATTGAAGATTTACAGAATATTTCGGGTTTTGGAGAGAAGACCATTGAACGGCTGAAAAATCAACTGACGGTCAAGTAGAATTGACGGTATAGAAGAAAGGCATGTACACTTAATACCAACCATCATTCTGGAGGGATCAGCTCGTGGAGAGAATTTCATGGAATCAATATTTTATGGCTCAAAGCCATTTGCTTGCCTTGCGAAGCACCTGTGAGCGGCTAGCTGTTGGGGCAACGATCGTAAGAGACAAGCGCATCATCGCAGGTGGATATAATGGATCCATTGCCGGTGACGTGCATTGTGCAGATGTAGGATGCTATGTGATAGATCATCACTGCGTTCGTACAATCCATGCGGAGATGAACGCTATTTTACAATGTGCCAAATTTGGTGCACCAACGGCTGATGCTGAAATATATGTGACGCATTTTCCTTGCTTGCAGTGCTGTAAAGCGATTATTCAAGCAGGTATTCGAACAGTGTATTATGCGAAGGATTATAAAAATCATCCATATGCTGTTGATTTATTTGAACAGGCCGGAGTTCAAACAGAACAGGTTGAATTAGATGAGATGATTATTGACTTAAAAAACCAAGAAAAATTAGCCTTTGTTGCGGATTTAATAGGCAAACTAAGTGAATCAGGACGTAGCGAAACAGAAATTCGTCAAATGCATGAAAAGGCGAATCAATTATTTACTTCCTATGTTTAAGTATTTGCCGTTCGGGGCGATTTCAGCAGCTGTTGGAATTGCTCTGGCCGCATATCATCTTCATTTGTATTTTCTCCTTTTTCTTCTTGTATGTCTTCTTTTCAGTCTGCTGAAAAAAACACCCCAGCTCTTTTTAATGGTCAGTTTGTGTGGAATGATCTATATGCTCATTTTTATGGTGCATCAGTCTTTTGAAACGGATCATCCTGTACAAGAAAAAGCATTTTCTGATTCGGTTGTGATTGAAACGATTCCGAAAATAGATGGCAATCGCTTTTCAGCGACTGTTTCATCAGAGAATGGTCGACTAGCGGCATTTTATACGATTCAAACAGAGCGTGAAAAAGAAGCGCTGAAAGATGTTGAGCCAGGTATGAGCTGTCATATGACAGGTGAGGTTCGGTTACCTAAACATGCTACCATACCGAACGGGTTTCAATATGATCAATTTCTAAAAACAAAAGGCATTGATGCTATTTTCTTAACGCAGTCTATGAAAAGCTGCACGAAACATGACAGTCCTTCACATGACCTTTCATCTATTAGGCAGAAGGGGCTGAAATTTCTAGAAGATCATGTCCCGAAGAGTTCTGTTGGGATTGTGCAGGCACTTATTTTTGGCGATCGTGATTTAATAGACCCTGATACATTAAGAGATTATCAAATGCTTGGCATCATTCATTTATTAGCCATTTCAGGACTTCATGTTCAAACATTGCTCGCTTGTCTATTTTGGTGTCTACTCCGCGCTGGCGTGACAAGAGAGACAGCACGTATTCTTCTAATATCCTTTTTGCCGGTTTATGCTTGTTTAACAGGTGCTGCACCGTCTGTGTTAAGAGCCTGTCTCATGGCTGGAATTTATTTAGTCATCACAAGCCTGCCAAAAGAAATGAAACAGCCTTTTGCGGTCGTGTTAAGTGCAGCGTTCTTGCTTTTATTAGCTATTCAACCACTTTATATATTTGATGTCGGTTTTCAGCTGTCATTTGTGGTGACCTTATTTATTTTGCTATCCACTAGTATTTTATCAAAAGCAAAAAGTTCGGTGATGCAGTTATTCCTCATTTCCGTGATTGCACAGCTTGCTTCGCTTCCTGTTCTTTTATATTATTTTCAGCAATTTTCCTTGCTGAGTGTTCCTTTAAATATGATGTTTGTTCCTTTTTATACAATGGTTGTCATGCCTCTGTCCTTATTCTTTTTTCTTTTATCTATCATTTATCTTCCGCTTGGACAAACACTGTTTCAGCTGCTTGATTGGGTGATCCAGTTTAGTCATCAATTGTCAGCACATATGGCTGCTTACGATGGTCTTACTCTGATTTTTATGAAATCGACATGGTGGCATGTTCTCCTAGAGGTGTCCTCCATTGTTTTTCTATTCATTGTGATGGAATGTAAAACTTCTATCAAATCTTATTTTGTGCCGATTTTGATTCTCATTTGTGTGCTGGCTGTACACTATTTCACGCCGAATTTTCTTCAAAAAGGAGAGGTCACGATGTTAGATATAGGACAAGGGGATAGTTTGTTTATTCAGCTACCTTATCGAACCGGGCATATATTAGTCGATACAGGAGGCAGGCTTTCTTTTGAAGAAGAGCCATGGAAAAAAAGACGTAAAGTATCTACAATTGGGGATCAAACGCTTATTCCATTTCTGCATTCTAAAGGCATAGCAAAACTTGATGTCCTCATCCTTACCCATGCAGATCAAGATCACATGGGAGAAGCGATGCGGTTAATAAAGCGAAATAAAGTCAAACGCCTTGCAATCCCAAAAGGCTTTGCTCGAAATCCAGAGGATGCGCAGCTTTTAAAGGAAGCGGCTGATCAAAGGATTCCTGTAGATGAGTTGGAAAGAGGGGATCAGCTGAGAATTGGAGGACAAAAATTTGACGTTCTGCATCCCGCACGTGACCAGGTGACGAGTAAAAATAATGATTCACTGGTCCTCACCTTTACGCTTGGCGGCAAGTGTTTTATGCTGACTGGGGATCTTGAACAAGAAGGGGAACGAGACATCATTCAAGCTTACCCCAAGCTGAGAGCGGATGTCTTGAAGGTTGGGCATCACGGGAGTAAAGGATCAACAAGTGAAGAATGGCTTCAGCATTTGAACCCGTCATATGCACTGATTTCAGTAGGTGAACGAAATCGGTATCACCATCCTCATCAAGAAGTTTTGAAAAAATTAAATGATCATAAAACAAAGGTGTATCGTACAGATATTGATGGAAGTGTGACCTATGAATTTCTTGAAGAGGATGGAACATTTTACGCTCATCCTCCATATGATATCTTACAAAATCAATAAAAAAACTGCCAAAACGGCAGTCATCTTGCATTCATGTAGTTAAGATCCAACGAGGTGTATCACTGTTGCCAAAATAAACATTGAGGCGAAAAATCCGAATGTGACGATAAAACCAACAGCTGAGTCGGTCACATCATTCCGCTTGCTTTGAACATTCTTTTCAAATTCATTCATTTTCATCCCTCCTGGCTATTTTTAGTATACTTGAACTCATTTGGAATTGCTAGAAGGTAAAGTAACCGTTTTCCATTTTCATGATCATTTTGTGAATATCGTCTGACTGTAAGCTGACCCGGGAGCTTACGTGAGACGTTTACTATAAATGAGGAGGCGGCACTTTCAGCTTCCTCTTTACTAATGTCTCTACACACTTTAGGATAGAGGAGGAAGTGAAAGAGAGGGATTTAAGCGAATGGTCTTTGAGGTATGGAACAATTTAAAAAAAGGGGATATCCATCCCGTTTATTGCTTATATGGAAAAGAAACGTATTTACTTCAAGAGACAGCTGCAAAATTGAGACAAGCTGTCGTCGACGAAGAAACAAAGGATTTTAATTACTCTGTCTTTGATATGGAAGAGGTGCCGCTTGAGCAGGCTGTGACGGACGCAGAAACATTTCCGTTTATGGGAGAGCGGCGTCTCGTTGTGATCAAGAACCCTTATTTCCTCACTGCAGAAAAGAAAAAAGAAAAGATCGAGCATCAGCTTTCTGTGTTAGAAGCTTATTTAGAAAAGCCAGCACCCTATACGATTCTCGTGTTATTAGCGCCATATGAAAAACTGGACGAACGTAAGAAAATCACCAAATTGTTAAAAAAGAAAGCGGCTGTGGTTGAGGCGAAAGAGTTAAATCCGAAAGAAACAACGGATTTCACCATCACATTAGTGAAAACAGAAGGAAAAACAATCTCTGCTGAAGCGGCAGAACAGCTTGTCATGTTATGTGGCGGGAGCCTGTCCTCACTTTTTCAAGAGGTTCGAAAGCTAAGTACATATATTGGGCAGCGAGAGGAAATTGAGCTGGCGGATGTCAATCAGCTCGTTGCACGAAGTTTGGAGCAGAATATTTTCGAATTGATTAATCAAATCGTGAACAGGCGCCGGTCTGAAGCGATGCAAATGTTTTATGACCTCCTAAAGCAAAATGAGGAACCCATTAAAATATTGGCACTCATTTCAAATCAATTTCGGTTGATATTGCAGACAAAGTACTTTGCTCAGCAGGGGTACGGGCAAAAACAAATTGCGTCAAACCTGAAAGTCCACCCATTCCGGGTCAAACTCGCGATGGATCAGGCAAGACTGTTTTCAGAAGAAGAGCTAAAGTACATCGTCAAAGAGCTCTCCACGATTGATTATGAAATGAAAACGGGTAAAAAGGACAAGCAGCTATTATTAGAATTGTTCCTGCTTCGGTTATTAGGGGCTTGAACATAAAAAAACGACCTTCTCAAAAGAGGGTCGTTTTTGTTTAGATGTATAATTGCCAGTCTGTCCTTAGGCTCGGCCGGTCAGGACGGACGTACAGTTAAACAGGTGCCTCATCACTGAGGCGTTGCAAACATTATGCAGAAAGTCCGTTTACTTGTTTCGCAAGTCTTGATTTGTAACGCGCAGCTGCGTTTTTGTGTACAAGACCAGTTTTAACGGCTTTGTCAATGCGTTTTGCAGCAGAAGAAAGAGCAGCTTTTGCTTGCTCAGCATCGTTGTTAGCTACAGAAACTTCAACTTGTTTAATCGCAGTACGCATCGCAGACTTGATTGTTGCGTTGTGTGCACGGCGTTCGTTATTCGTTTTTGTACGTTTGATCGCTGATTTAATATTTGGCATGTGTTTCACCTCCTAAGATACAACCTAAACACAATTGTCTTAAGGTTAAATCTTCACAATAGAACAAATTGTATTCTATCAAACACACCTTTAGAATGCAATATAAATGTAAAGTATTTTTCATTGATGAAGCGCTCGAATGTTTCTTGAACGAGATGGAAAGACTACTGTTAATTACTTGATGGAAGGAGCCTTTTCATGAAGAAACAGAAACTCGATTTAAGCGCTTATCAAATCCGGACCGATTTGGCCGTTGAAACAAAAGAGATACTAGAACAAGAGAACGATCCGAATGTGGTCAAAAAGGACGGTATTCAAGGAATTGTTGAGAAGGAGAAGGAAGAGCACGGCATCCGCATCCGCACTGTGGAGATTACGACAGAAGGAGAAGAGCTGACCGGAAAAAAGGCAGGGACATACTTGACGCTTGAGGCGCAAGGAATTCGGGAGAAAGACTCTGAGATGCAAGAAAAAGTGGTCGAAGTTTTTGCCCATCATTTTGCTCAGTTTTTAAAAGATCACGGCATTCAGGCAGATGCGAGCTGTCTTGTCGTAGGACTCGGAAACTGGAATGTCACGCCTGATGCTTTAGGGCCGCTCACAGTTGAAAATTTGCTGGTGACACGCCATTTATTTGAATTACAGCCTGAGAATGTGCAGGAAGGCTATCGCCCGGTGTCTTCATTATCGCCTGGTGTCATGGGGCTGACTGGTATAGAAACAAGTGACATTATACAAGGTGTCATTGAACGATCTAAACCAGATTTTGTGATCGCCATCGATGCACTGGCTGCACGTGCAGTAGAACGAGTGAATACGACGATTCAAATTTCTGATACAGGTATACATCCAGGATCGGGTGTCGGAAATAAACGAAAAGAATTAAGCAAAGAGACCTTGGGGATTCCAGTCATTGCCATTGGTGTGCCGACAGTGGTCGATGCAGTCACGATCGCAAGTGACACGATTGATTACGTGTTAAAGCATTTTGGTAGAGAACTGAAAGATGATAGACCTTCCCGATCTTTAGTACCAGCGGGTCTGACATTTGGGAAGAAAAAAGTGCTGAATGAAGAGGATTTGCCAGATGATGAAACGCGTCAATCCTTTTTAGGAATCGTCGGAACGCTTCCTGAAGAAGAAAAAAGACAGTTGATCCATGAAGTGCTTGCACCGCTTGGACAAAATCTAATGGTCACACCGAAGGAAGTGGATACATTCATTGATGACATGGCGAACGTACTCGCCAATGGGTTAAATACAGCACTTCATCAAAAAATCTCTCAAGACAACATGGGTTCCTATAATCATTAATCAGTTCTACTTTCTCTAGCTCGCTCATAGTGTAATTACTAGAAAGCGTGCTGGAGGGAGTAAATCATGAAAAAAAGACCTCGCCGTCCTCGACAGTTGGTCGTTGCGATTAATGGAACAAAAGTAGTGAAGAGTATTTTTTTGTTTATTGTCTCTCTGGTGGTTGTGTTTGTCATGTCAGGGGCTTTGACGTCTTTAAAACCTGAGCTTAGGCCTCAAGCATCATTATATGGTGTGGCAGATGAGCTGTCAGGGGCATTCTTTGCAACTCTAATGGGGATGGAAAATCAATATTTTGCTTCAGCAGTCCCTGAAGATCAAAAAGGATTTCATTTCTCCGGGCTGTCACTCAAACTTGCCACAAGTATCAATTTAGAAGACCCCCGCAGTTTTCTAGGAAGAGAGCTGCCAGGCTTTGAACATTTTGATACAAAAATCATCCTAGCAGGTGAAGGTACAGACTATACGAATATGCCAATGGAATCGCCGCCTCCAAGTGAAGTCATCAAAGATGAAAAAGAAGCAAATCTAGCTGAGCTGGACAAGCTTGATGAAGATGAACCGAAAACGCCTGCAAAAGAGCCGGATCAGTCGACAGGAAAACGAAAAGCTGTATACATTTATCACACACATAATACGGAATCATATTTACCATTTTTAAAAGGAGAAACAAACCCAAACAATGCGCGCCACTCAAAAGTGAACGTCACCCTTGTCGGGGAGATGTTTGGTAAAGCGCTCGATCAGCAAGGAATCGGCAACACAGTGGATAAAACAGAAATTGAAAAAAGACTGCTGAAAAAAGGGTTGAAGTATCCTCAATCATATAATGAATCCAGATTGGTTGTAAAAGAAGCTCTCGCTAAAAATGATGACCTAGATTACTTAATCGATATTCACCGGGATTCAAGAAGAAAGAAAGATACGACAGTAGAAATCAAAGGCAAGAAATATGCGAGAATCGCGTTTGTTGTAGGGAAGAAGAATCAAAGCTATGAGAAAAACTTAAAGCTGGCGACAGAGTTCCACCATTTGATGGAGAAAAAATATAAAGGACTTAGTGTCGGTGTGTTTGCCAAAGGAGAAATTGGTGATAATGGAATCTATAATCAAGATTTATCTGACAAAGCACTCCTATTAGAATTTGGCGGTGTGGATAATAATATGGAAGAACTGAAAAACGCATCCAATGCAGCAGCTGATGTGTTCAGTGAAATTTTCTGGGACGCAGAAAAGGTAGACGGCAAAGCAAAGGATGAGAAAAAACGGTCTTAAGGTGGTGGAGGACATGGGCTCATTTATCGGAAAAACCATTATTTTATCGCTCGTATTGCTATTCGGTGTCTTTTTAGGAATGCAGCAAGCCAATAATGGCATGCTGCAAATGAAAGGGTATCATGATCCGCAATTAAAAGGGGCCTTCACTGTCCAAATGAATGATGATCAAGAAAAAGAAGCCTCTATCCTCGGAACAGCTGTCACACAAAAAGACTTAGCAGAAAAACAAAAGCAGCTAGAAGAAATGGAGAGCTTTAATGCCTTCTCTAAGGCCGGAAAAGCATTATCAGATGGTATGACGCATGCAGCCCGTACACTTTATGATTGGGTGAATGGTAAATAAACTGTTGTAAGCATCATGTTGGATGTTATTTCATAAGATATCACACCTTTTCATGAAAGCCGCTAACCGATGAGCGGCTTTTCTTGATTTCGATTGAATCTTTACAGCCCTATTGATATAATCTAACCTAGCGCAACCCGCGTTTTATAGTAGGAGTGATAGATTGTGACAGATAAAGAAAAACGATTAGAACGGCAATCAAGAATTCGAAATTTCTCCATTATCGCCCATATTGACCATGGGAAATCCACATTGGCTGACCGTATTTTAGAAAAAACAGCGGCGATTACGCAACGAGAAATGAAAGAACAATTACTTGATTCCATGGACTTAGAGCGTGAACGCGGCATTACGATCAAATTAAACTCTGTCCAGCTGAAATATCAGGCGAAGGATGGAGAAGAATATATTATGCACCTGATTGATACACCAGGGCATGTCGACTTCACCTATGAGGTATCTCGAAGCCTAGCTGCCTGTGAAGGTGCAATTCTTGTGGTGGATGCAGCACAAGGCATTGAGGCTCAGACACTTGCGAACGTTTATTTAGCTCTTGATAACAACTTAGAAATCCTGCCGATCATTAACAAAATTGATCTGCCGAGTGCAGAGCCTGAACGTGTAAGACAAGAAATTGAAGATGTCATCGGGTTGGATGCATCTGAAGCTGTTCTCACCTCTGCTAAGGCGGGCATCGGGATCGAGGATATTTTAGAACAAATCGTCGAAAAGGTGCCGGCACCAGCTGGAGATCCAGAAGCACCACTTCAAGCCCTCATTTTTGATTCTCTCTACGATGCGTATCGTGGCGTCATTGCTTACATACGAATTGTCGAAGGAACCGTAAAACCGGGTCAAAAAATTAAGATGATGGCGACAGGCAAAGAATTTGAAGTGCTTGAAGTTGGCGTATTTACACCGAAAGCAATGCCAACAGACGAACTCACTGTTGGAGATGTTGGCTATTTAACAGCTGCCATTAAAAACGTTGGTGATACACGAGTAGGGGATACGATCACAAGTGCGGTAAACCCTGCGAAAGAAGCTCTGCCTGGATATAGAAAGCTGAACCCAATGGTGTACTGCGGCCTTTATCCAATTGACACAGCGAAATATAACGACTTGCGTGAAGCGTTAGAAAAGCTTGAATTAAATGATTCTTCACTTCAATATGAGGCAGAGACATCCCAAGCACTTGGCTTCGGCTTCCGCTGCGGCTTCCTTGGCATGCTTCATATGGAAATCATCCAAGAACGGATTGAACGTGAATTTAAAATCGACCTCATTACGACAGCGCCAAGTGTTATTTACGATGTGTATATGACAGACGGAGAAAAAATCGTTGTAGATAATCCATCCAATTTGCCTGATCCGCAAAAGATTGAGCGAATTGAAGAGCCATACGTGAAGGCAACAATGATGGTGCCAAATGATTATGTTGGTTCTGTGATGGAGCTTTGCCAAGGAAAGCGCGGCAATTTCATTGATATGCAATATCTTGATGCAAACCGCGTGAGCATTGTGTACGAAATTCCTCTGGCAGAGATCGTATACGAATTCTTTGATCAATTAAAGTCCAATACAAAAGGGTATGCATCCTTTGATTACGAGCTAATCGGCTATCGCCCATCCACTCTAGTGAAAATGGATATCATGCTCAATGGCGAAAAAATCGATGCACTTTCCTTTATTGTTCACCGCGATTATGCATATGAACGCGGAAAGATCATTGTAGAAAAGCTGAAAGAACTGATTCCGCGCCAGCACTTTGAAGTACCAGTTCAGGCAGCGATCGGTCAAAAAATTGTTGCTCGGTCTACCATTAAAGCAATGCGCAAGAACGTACTAGCGAAGTGTTATGGTGGAGATATTTCCCGGAAAAGAAAGCTTCTTGAGAAGCAAAAAGAAGGGAAAAAGCGCATGAAGCAAGTGGGTTCTGTAGAAGTCCCACAAGAAGCATTTATGGCCGTGCTGAAAATGGACGACAGCACACCGAAAAAATAACATCCTCAAGGCAACCTGCTTTACAATGCTCGCCTTGACGTTTATAGTCGAAAACAAACGAAGAGGCCGCAGCGATAAACTGCGGCTCTTTACCTGTAAAGAAGGTGTCAACAAATGAAAGCAGCATACATTCACATTCCATTTTGTGAGCACATTTGTCACTATTGTGATTTTAATAAATTTTTCATTAAAACCCAGCCGGTCGATGAATACTTAGCCGCTCTTGAAAAAGAAATGCAGCACACGATCGATCAAAAAGGGGAGCAAGAACTAAAGACGATCTTTATTGGCGGGGGAACCCCGACATCACTGACAACCACCCAGTTAGATCAGCTTATGGACAGCATTCACCGCGTATTAAAACCAACCAAAAACTTAATCGAGTTTGCAGTAGAAGCAAACCCAGACGAACTATCGCTTGAGAAATTGAATGTCTTAAAATCAGCAGGCGTTAATCGGCTGAGCTTTGGTGTTCAAACATTTGAAGATGACCTGCTCAAAAAAATCGGACGGGTTCATCAAAAGAAAGATGTTCTCACGTCTTTCGAGCGAGCAAGAGCAGTTGGGTTTGACAACATTAGTCTTGATCTGATGTTTGGTTTGCCTCATCAAGAGAAGCATCATGTCATGCATTCACTAGAGACCGCTTTTTCATTAGGTGCAGAACATTATTCGGTTTATTCGCTGATTGTCGAGCCGAAGACGGTTTTTTACAATTTAATGCAAAAAGGGAAACTGCATTTACCACCGCAAGAACGTGAGGCTGAAATGTATGAGCTCGTCATGGATGAAATGGAGCGGAACGGACTCAGACAATATGAGATTAGCAATTACGCCAAACCAGGTTTTGAAAGCCAACATAACCTCACCTATTGGAGCAACGAAGATTACTTTGGTTTTGGCGCAGGAGCGCACGGGTATGTAGATGGCGTCCGTAATGTGAACGCTGGACCAGTGAAGCATTACTTAGAGCTCATTGAACAAACAGGGTTTCCATATAAGGAAACGCATCAGGTGACAAAAGCAGAACAGATTGAAGAAGAAATGTTCTTAGGTTTGCGGAAAATTGAAGGCGTGAAAAGTGCTCACTTTCAAGCGAAATTTGGAGCATCACCAGAAGCACTCTTTCCCGCCGTTCTTGAAGAATTAGCAGAAAAAGGTCTCATTGAACAGGATGAGATTGGCATTCGTTTAACAAGAAAAGGAAAATTGTTAGGAAATGAAGTATTTCAAGCGTTTCTCGGTGAGTTATAATTGACATTTTAATTTGAGTTTGGTAATTTTGTTTATACAATTAGCACTCGTTGAAAGAGAGTGCTAACAGGGGTGATGATGATGTTAACAAATCGTCAGCTTTTGATTCTACAAGTCATTATTAATGACTTTATTCGTTCGGCGCAGCCAGTTGGATCAAGGACTCTTTCCAAAAAAGAAGACATTACATTCAGCTCTGCGACGATTAGAAACGAAATGGCTGATTTGGAGGAACTCGGTTTTATTGAAAAGACCCATTCTTCATCAGGAAGAATTCCTTCCGAAAAAGGATATCGTTATTATGTAGATCATTTGCTCTCTCCGCGAAAACTGTCATCTAAAGAGCTTGTGCTCATCCAGTCAGTATTTCAGGAGAAAATTTTTGAGCTGGAAAAAACAGTTCAAAAATCGGCGGAAATTTTATCAGATCTCACAAACTACACATCGATTGTCCTTGGTCCAAAGCTAAGTGAAAATCGATTGAAGCAAATTCAGCTTGTTCCTGTCCAGCCTAATAAAGCAGTAGCGATTATGATTACAGACAGCGGGCATGTTGAAAACAAAACCATCACCTTCTCTGAGCATCTTGATGTCTCCGATATTGAGAAGCTGATGAATATTTTAAACAGCCGCTTAGCCGGAGTCCCGATGGATCAGCTGAAGGACAGGATGTATAAAGAAGTAGTGATGCTCCTTCGCACGCATTTAAAAGACTATGATCATATTTTAGATGCGCTTGGTAACACATTCACTTCAACACAAAATGAATCAAAACTTTTCTTTGGCGGGAAGATTAATATGTTGAACCAGCCAGAGTTTCATGACATTGACCGCATTCGTTCACTCATGATGCTGATTGAACAAAAGAATGATGTCATGCAGCTGTTTCATCCAAATCAGCAAGGAATCACCATTAAAATCGGTTCAGAAAACAATTTGGAAGCAATGGAGAACTGCAGTTTAATCACAGCAACTTATGCGATTGATCAAAAATCACTCGGCTCCATCGCTGTCATTGGTCCAACCCGTATGGATTACGGGCGAGTCGTTAGTCTTTTGCATCATGTATCAAAAGACTTGTCAAACGCACTTTCCAATTTGTATGATGAGTAGGGTGATAAAAGATGGGGGCACAGCCCCTTCGTATAATTGAATCTTTTGAGGGAGGTGAACACAATGTCAGAAGAAAAACAGCCACCTGAGCAAGCAGCAGAGGTTGAAGCACAAGAAGAAGCAGTTCAAGCAGAAACTGAGGAAGTAAAGCACGATGAACAGTCTGCCTTCCAAGAGAAGATTGATGAATTGCAGCAGCTTCTAGATGAAAAAGAAAACAAAATTCTGCGTGTTCAAGCAGATTTTGAAAACTATAAACGCCGTGCTCGAACTGAAGTGGAGACCGTGCAAAAATATCGTTCTCAACATGTTGTCAGCGACCTTCTCCCAGCTCTCGACAACTTTGAAAGAGCGCTTGGAATCGATCCAGACAATGAGCAGACGAAAAGTTTGTTAGAAGGTATGCAAATGGTTTACCGCCAGCTGGTAGAAGCGTTGAAAAATGAAGGCGTTGAACCAATTGAAGCTGTCGGCAAAGAGTTCGATCCAAACCTTCATCAAGCCGTCATGCAAGTTGAAGATGAAAACTACGATTCAAACATCGTTGTAGAAGAATTGCAAAAGGGCTATAAACTCAAAGACCGAGTTATTCGTCCATCAATGGTAAAAGTAAATCAATAACTACATAATGGGAGGTCATCGAATATGAGTAAAATCATTGGTATTGACTTAGGAACAACAAACTCATGCGTTGCAGTACTCGAAGGCGGCGAGCCAAAAGTTATTGCAAACGCTGAAGGAGCACGTACAACACCATCTGTTGTCGCTTTTAAAAATGGAGAGCGCCAAGTAGGTGAAGTAGCGAAGCGTCAATCAATTACAAACCCGAACACCATCATGTCTGTTAAAAGACATATGGGTACAGATTATAAAGTAGAAGTTGAAGGCAAGAACTACACGCCGCAGGAAATCTCTGCAATTATTCTTCAACACCTTAAATCTTACGCTGAAGCTTATCTTGGCGAAGAAGTAACAAAAGCGGTTATTACAGTTCCTGCTTACTTCAACGATGCAGAGCGCCAAGCAACAAAAGATGCTGGTAAAATTGCTGGTCTTGAAGTAGAACGTATCATCAACGAACCAACAGCAGCTGCACTTGCTTATGGTTTAGATAAAACAGATGAAGATCAAACGATCCTTGTATATGACCTTGGCGGCGGTACATTTGACGTATCAGTCCTTGAGCTTGGAGACGGCGTCTTTGAAGTACGCTCAACTGCTGGGGACAACCGTCTAGGTGGAGACGATTTTGACCAAGTCATCATCGATCATCTAGTGGCTGAATTCAAAAAAGAAAACGGCATTGATCTTTCAAAAGATAAAATGGCGCTTCAGCGTTTAAAAGATGCTGCTGAAAAAGCGAAAAAAGATCTTTCTGGTGTATCTTCTACACAAATCTCACTGCCATTTATCACAGCTGGAGATGCAGGTCCTCTTCACCTAGAATTAACGCTAACGCGTGCTAAATTCGAAGAGCTTTCTGCAGACCTTGTAGAGCGTACAATGACACCTGTACGTCAATCACTGAAAGATGCTGGTCTATCTGCTAGCGAGATTGATAAAGTTATCCTTGTTGGTGGATCAACTCGTATTCCTGCAGTACAAGAAGCAATCAAAAAAGAAACAGGTAAAGAGCCTCATAAAGGCGTAAACCCTGATGAAGTGGTTGCACTTGGTGCGGCAATTCAAGGTGGAGTTATCACAGGAGATGTCAAAGACGTTGTTCTTCTTGACGTCACACCACTTTCTTTAGGAATTGAAACAATGGGCGGCGTATTCACAAAGCTGATTGAACGTAATACAACCATTCCAACAAGTAAATCTCAAGTATTCTCAACGGCTGCTGACAACCAAACTGCTGTAGACATTCACGTCTTACAAGGTGAGCGTCCAATGGCAGCAGACAACAAAACATTAGGTCGTTTCCAATTGACTGATATCCCGCCAGCACCACGCGGCGTACCACAAATCGAAGTATCTTTTGATATCGATAAAAACGGTATTGTCAACGTACGTGCGAAAGATATGGGTACAGGCAAAGAGCAAAACATCACAATCAAATCTTCTTCAGGTCTTTCTGATGATGAGATCGAAAAAATGGTCAAAGAAGCAGAAGAAAATGCTGAAGCAGATGCAAAGAAAAAAGAAGAAATCGAAGTGCGCAATGAAGCAGATCAATTAGTGTTTACAACAGAAAAAACATTAAAAGATCTTGAAGGCAAAATCGATGAAGAGCAAGTGAAAAAAGCGAATGATGCAAAAGATGCGCTAAAAGCTGCGATCGAAAAAGGCGAGCTTGAAGACATCAAAGCGAAAAAAGATGAGCTACAAACAATCGTTCAAGAATTAACGACAAAGCTCTATGAAGAAGCTGCAAAACAAGCACAAGCTCAGCAAGAAGGCGCTGAAGGTGCTCAAAAAGCAGATGACAATGTAGTGGATGCAGAATACGAAGAAGTAAACGACGATCAAGAGAAAAAATAATCACCTTTACTTTTGAAAAAGACTGCTGAAACGTACTCGTCAGAAAGTCAAAGTCAGGATCTCTTGGCTTTGACTTTTTTCTTTTCAACGATGAAAAGGAATTGAAAAAGATCAATTTAAAATGATACAATCGTATTTATGTGAGAAAATCGGGAGTGTGAAGAGATGAGTAAGCGTGATTACTATGAAGTGCTTGGCGTGAGTAAGAGCGCCTCAAAGGACGAAATCAAAAAGGCATACCGCAAGCTTTCAAAAAAGTATCACCCTGATATTAATAAAGAAGCTGGCTCAGATGATAAATTCAAAGAAGTAAAAGAAGCCTATGAAACCCTTTCTGACGATCAAAAACGTTCACATTATGACCAGTTCGGTCACACCGATCCAAACCAAGGATTTGGTGGCGGCGGATTTGGCGGTGGAGGAGACTTTGGCGGCTTCGGCGGCTTTGATGACATCTTCTCTAGTATTTTTGGCGGCGGAGCCAGAAGAAGAGATCCAAATGCACCGCGTCAAGGAGCGGACCTTCAATATACAATGACCCTTTCATTTGAAGAAGCAGCATTTGGGAAAGAAGCAACGATCGAGATTCCCCGCGAGGAATCATGTGAAACGTGTCATGGATCAGGTGCAAAACCTGGAACACAGGCGAAGACATGCTCACATTGCGGCGGATCAGGTCAACTAAATGTCGAGCAATCCACACCATTTGGTAAAGTAGTCAACCGCAGAGTATGTAACTACTGTAGCGGAACTGGTAAACAAATTGAACATAAGTGTTCAACATGTGGTGGATCTGGTAAAGTGCGTAAGCGCAAGAAAATCAATGTGACGATCCCAGCAGGTGTGGACGATGGTCAGCAGCTTAGAGTATCTGGTCAAGGTGAACCAGGTGTAAATGGAGGACCTCCAGGCGATCTATTTGTTGTTTTCCATGTGAGGGCGCATGAATTCTTCGAACGAGATGGAGATGACATCTACTGCGAAATGCCCCTTACCTTTGCGCAGGCTGCACTAGGTGATGAAATTGAAGTGCCGACATTACATGGGAAAGTCAAATTAAAAGTTCCTGCGGGCACACAAACGGGTACGAAGTTTAGACTCAAAGGAAAAGGTGTAAAAAATGTACGCGGTTATGGTCAAGGCGATCAGCATATCGTTGTACGCGTCGTAACACCGACGAATTTAACTGAAAATCAAAAAGATATCATTAGAAAATTTGCTGAAGTGAGCGGAAATAAACCGGACGAACAAGAAATGAGCTTTTTCGATAAGGTGAAACGCGCATTTAAAGGCGAGTAAGACGGATAAGGAGTTGGTAGTATTGAAGTGGTCAGAAATTAGCGTCCATACAACAAATGAAGCGGTGGAACCGATCACCAATATTTTGCATGAAGCAGGTGCAAGTGGTGTCGTGATTGAGGACCCGCTTGATTTAGTCAAGGAACGTGAAAATGTATACGGTGAGATCTACCAGCTCGATCCGAATGATTATCCTGAGGAAGGGGTTATCGTCAAAGCCTACCTTCCGATGAATAGCTTTTTGATGGAAACGGTAGATGAGATCAAAGAAGCCATCAACAATCTTCTTCTATATGATATTGACCTTGGACGAAATACACTGTCAATTTGTGAAGTAAACGAAGAAGAATGGGCGACTGCATGGAAGAAATACTATCATCCTGTGAAAATCTCTGAGAAATTTACCATCGTCCCAACATGGGAAGAGTACACACCCGTTCATTCTGATGAATTGATCATCGAAATGGACCCTGGAATGGCATTTGGAACCGGTACACATCCAACAACGGTTCTTTGCATTCAGGTGCTTGAGCGCTATGTGAAGGAAAACGACACGGTGATTGACGTTGGAACAGGATCTGGCATTTTAAGTGTTGCCGCTGCAATGCTCGGTGCAAAAGACATTCATGCATTTGATCTCGACACCGTTGCAGTGGAAAGTGCAAAGCAGAACATCGAATTAAATGGTGTGAGCGAGCAAGTAACGGTAAAACAAAATAATTTACTTGATGGGATTTCAGGTGAACGCGATGTGATTGTGGCCAACATCCTTGCAGAGGTCATCATGCGCTTTACAGATCAAGCGTATGATCTATTGAAGAAAGATGGTTACTTTATTACATCAGGCATTATCGGACAAAAGAAATTACAAGTCAAAACTGCTTTAGAAGAAGCCGGTTTTGAGATTGTTGAAGTGCTGTCAATGGAAGATTGGGTCAGCATAATAGCGAAAAAATAAAGCGAGTAGGTGTCAGGACACGTATGCAACGATATTTTATCGACCTCACAAAAGAAGAAGTGACGGAAAAGGGAAACATCGTCATAAAGAATGAAGATGTTCATCACCTTGCAAACGTCATGCGGATGAAAGCAGGAGAGGACATCCTTTGCTTAACGACAGACGGCTTTGAAGCGCTCAGTAAAATTGATACAATAACAAAGGAAGAAGTGATTTGTCACTTGGAAGGCTGGACGAATCAGAATCGAGAACTTCCGATCAAGGTGACGATTGCAAGCGGTCTGCCAAAAGGGGATAAGCTTGAATGGATTATCCAAAAAGGTACCGAGCTTGGCGCAAGTGCTTTTATGCCGTTTCAAGCGGCTCGTTCGATTACAAAACTTGACCAAAAAAAGTCATTGAAAAAACGAGATCGCTGGGAAAAAATTGCGAAAGAAGCTGCCGAGCAGTCTTACCGGAATATCATTCCGCGCGTTCATCCAGTATCAACATTTAAAGAGCTGATTCAACTGGCCGGTGAATTCGATAAATGTGTCGTTGCATACGAAGAATCATCGAAAGAAGGCGAGCAAAGCCGGTTTCAAACGGTGCTCCAACAGATGAAGGGCGGACAAACCTTATTAGTGGTTTTTGGTCCAGAAGGCGGTTTAGCAGAAAAGGAGATTGAAGAACTTGAAGCGCATGGTGCAGTCATTTGCGGGCTTGGACCACGCATTTTAAGAACAGAAACAGCTCCTCTTTACGCGCTTTCTGCTATATCTTATCAAACAGAGTTATTAAGAGGTGAATCATGATGGGAACAGTAGCGTTCCATACACTTGGCTGTAAGGTCAATCACTACGAAACAGAAGCCATCTGGCAACTGTTTAAAGAAGCTGGCTATGAAAGAAAAGATTATGAATCAAAAGCAGACGTATATGTCATTAATACATGTACCGTCACCAATACAGGCGATAAAAAAAGCCGCCAAGTCATTAGAAGAGCCATTCGTCATAATCCGGATGGTGTCATTTGTGTAACAGGCTGTTACGCACAAACGTCTCCGGCAGAAATCATGGCGATTCCTGGTGTTGATATTGTGGTTGGCACACAAGACAGGCATAAACTGCTTGGTTATATTGAAGAATACAGAAGAGAAAGACAGCCGATCAACGGAGTTGGCAATATCATGAAAGCACGGGTCTTTGAAGAACTAGATGTTCCTGCGTTTACTGACAGAACACGTGCTTCATTAAAAATCCAAGAAGGCTGTAACAATTTCTGTACATTCTGCATTATCCCTTGGGCTCGCGGATTACTGCGTTCTCGCGATCCAGAAGAAGTCATCAATCAAGCGCAGCAGCTTGTCGATGCCGGCTACAAAGAAATTGTATTAACAGGTATTCATACAGGTGGATATGGTGAAGATTTAAAGGATTATAACTTTGCTAAGCTTCTGAAAGAATTAGATGAACGTGTGGCGGGATTAAAACGAATCCGCATTTCATCCATTGAAGCAAGTCAAATTACAGACGAAGTGATTGAAGTGCTCGATCAGTCAGATAAAATTGTGAGACACTTGCACATTCCGCTTCAATCTGGCTCTAATACTGTACTGAAAAGAATGCGCCGTAAATACACAATGGAATTCTTTGCAGAGCGTTTAACGAAGCTCAAAAAAGCATTGCCAGGTCTTGCTGTCACTTCAGATGTGATCGTTGGATTCCCTGGAGAAACAGAAGAAGAATTTATGGAAACATACAATTTTGTCAAAGACCATCAATTCTCTGAGCTCCATGTGTTCCCTTACAGCAAACGGACAGGTACCCCTGCTGCAAGAATGGAAGATCAAGTAGATGAGAATGTGAAAAACGAACGCGTTCACCGTCTAATCGCTCTTTCTGATCAGCTTGCGAAAGAATATGCATCGGCATATGAAGGCGATGTCTTAGAGATTATTCCAGAAGAATCCTTCAAAGAACAAGACGGAACGCACAATCTGTATGTAGGATATACTGATAACTACATGAAGGTCGTATTTGAAGGAACAGAAGACATGATCGGCCGTTTGGTAAAAGTGAAGATTACGAAAGCAGGTTATCCATATAACGAAGGACAATTCGTCCGTATAAGTGATGACGTGCAGACGGATCAAGTGAGAATGACTTCATAATAGATGAAAAACCGGCAGCCATTAGGCAAGCCGGTTTCTTTTATGTTGACCGATTCGGAAGAAGGAACAAAATCAAGGCGTGAAAAGGGCGGATGAACGGGAAAAAGAGGAGAGAACTTGCAACATTAAACAGCAGACTAAAGTGCGCAATCTGCTGGGCAGGAGAGCTTGCGAGAAGCGCAACAAACTCTGTGATAAAGGCGAGAAAAGGAAGACATAAAAGAACACCTAGAACATTAAACACAACGTGTGCATACGCGGTTTGGCGTGCTGCATAACCGCCAGAGATAGCAGCCATCACGGCAGTAATACATGTCCCGATATTGGACCCTAAAACAAAGCTGATGCCTTCTTTTAGAGCGACAGTCCCTTCATTCATAAATCCCATCAAAATACCGATACATACGGAGCTTGAATGAACAATCGCCGTGAGCACTGTACCAGAGAGAAGAGCTGTCCAATCGGAGTGCTGCATCATTTCAAGGAAATGCAGTGTCTCTGGCTGACTGGTCATCATACCTGCAATTTTTGAAAAACCTTGAATGCAAAAAAAGATCATGCCAAGCCCAAATAAACTTTTTCCTGCATATCGAAAAGACTTCCTGCCCAAAATGATACATAAAAGACCAGCTGCAATCAGAACCCACATAAACACGTCCATCTTAATGGCAATAAATTCTGTCGTAAATGTTGAGCCGATATTCGTTCCAAGAATCATGGGTATGGATTTTTTAAACGTGAGAATGCCTGTACTCACAAAGCCGATAACGATGACCATAAACGCCGAACTGCTTTGAAGAACCCCTGTAAACACAATACTGACCAAGAATGCTTTGACTGGATGATCTGTAAAGAGAAGAAGTGATTTCTCAATACGAGACGACGTGAGCGCCATTAATCCTTTCCTAAGCAAACCCATTGCCCATAAAAAAATGAAAATAAGTGCACAAAAATAAATGATCGCCATCATAGAAAAGTCCTCCTCTTACCAATGAATATATGGACTTGTCTACCTGCTCATGACGAAAATATATTTCCAAATCACTTAGTTGACCTCAACCTAGGCTTATATTATAATGTCTAGGTACATGTTTTGCATGTATATCTTTTTTTAATGCAGTCGATTGGTGTATTCGGAGGGAGGGAAAGAGAATGTCAAAAACGGTCGTTAGAAAAAACGAATCGCTTGAAGATGCTCTTCGTCGCTTTAAACGCAGTGTATCCAAAACTGGAACATTGCAAGAAGCAAGAAAGCGTGAATTTTATGAAAAGCCTAGCGTAAAGCGTAAGAAAAAGTCTGAAGCTGCTAGAAAACGTAAATTCTAAAGAGGGTGGATTTTATGAGTCTTCTTGAGCAATTAAATTCTGATATGAAGCTTTTTATGAAAAACCGAGAGAAAGACAAGCTTATTGTCATTCGTATGGTAAAGGCTTCACTGCAAAATGAAGCAATAAAGCTTAAGAAAGACAGTTTGACCGGAGATGAGGAACTAACCGTCCTTTCCCGCGAGATTAAGCAACGTAAAGACTCCCTCCATGAATTTTCGAAAGCTAATCGCTTAGATTTAGTAGATAAAGTTCAAAAAGAGATTGACATTTTAGACGTTTATTTACCTGAACAGCTTTCTGAAGAAGAACTGCAGGCGGTTGTGAAAGAAACAATCGCCGAAACCGGTGCTTCATCGAAAGCTGATATGGGTAAAGTGATGAGCGCTATTATGCCAAAAGTAAAAGGTAAAGCTGATGGTGCTGTGATTAACAGACTTGTCAGCGAGCAACTGTCTCAATAAAAAAGTATCCTTCTCATGTTAGAAGGGTACTTTTTTTATGCCTCCATAAACCTGTCATATAAAAATGAAACCTATGATACATTTGTAACGTATGTAAAGGAACGGTAAAATGAAAGAAAGAGAGGGGGGATCACCAAATAGATGAAAAAAATGAAAATTTCTATTGCTCTCTTCAGTTGTTTTATAATATGCTTGTTATTAGGGGTTCAATTGACCGCGAAATCAGCAGATCAGAAAGTTCATGTTATCCCAATTGAAGATACAGTAGAAAAAGGACTTTCTAAATTCATTGAACGATCATTTGAGCAGGCAAAGTCGGAACGGGCGAAGCACATCATTCTCGACATCAATACACCAGGTGGTGCAGTCGATGCGGCGCTTGAAATAGCCGATACCATTCGTGCATCCGATATCCCAGTGACAGCGTTTGTGAATCATAGAGCGCTTTCAGCCGGGGCATTCATTGCCTTAAATGCCGATCAAATTTATATGACCCCAAACGGAAAGATGGGGGCTGCTGCGATTATTGATGGTGAAGGCAACGCTGCCGATCAAAAATCTGAATCTCTATGGCTTGCTGAAATGAGTGACGCTGCTGAAAAGCAGGGGCGTGATCCAAAATATGCTCTTGCGATGGCAGATGTAGATATAGACGCAAAAGAAGCTGGTGCACCAAAAGGAGAATTGCTGACCTTTAACACAGATCGGGCGCTTCAGTTCGGTTATGCAGAAGGAGAAGCGAAAAATATGGATGACTTGCTTCAGAAGCTGAACTTAGCAGATGCCTCTGTTCAATACGATGAAGTGAGCTTTGCTGAAAAGGTTGCGCGTTTTCTCACGCATCCGATCGTCATTCCTATCCTTTTATCCATTGCGAGCTTAGGATTAATTGTTGAATTATATTCTCCCGGCTTTGGGGTCCCAGGCACCATGGGAGTCACAGCGCTTCTTCTATTCTTTTATGGTCATCTCGTGGCAGGTTTTGCAGGATATGAGACATTGTTCCTGTTTTTGGCAGGGATTGTGTTGATCATTCTGGAATTATTTTTGCCAGGGGGAATCGTGGGTGTCATTGGACTAATCTGTGTCGTTGTCAGCTTATTTTTAGCAGCTGGAAGCTTCACAGAAATGGCGATTTCCATCTTGATTGCCACTGCTGTTTCAATCATAGCAGTTATTTTATTGACAAAGGTGTTGGGGAAACGTATGAAATTTTTTAAAAAGTTCATTTTAACCGATTCAACCAATAAAGAAAGTGGTTATGTCTCAAATGAAACAAGAGATGATCTTGTAGGACAAATCGCAGTGACAGCAACAGCACTTCGTCCATCTGGTACGATTGTATTCGGAGACGAGCGCATTGATGTTGTGTCAGAAGGTGCTTTTATCGATAAGGATGTACAAGTAAAAATTGTGAAAGCGGAAGGCTCACGCATTGTCGTGAGGAAAGTATAGATATACTGATTTTATAGGAGGAATAAAATGGATCCATCTACTTTACTATTATTCGTGATTATCGCAGCAGGTTTGATCGTTCTATCGATCTTCTTCACCTTTGTACCGGTGATGCTGTGGATTTCTGCCCTAGCGGCTGGCGTAAGAGTGAGCATTTTTACACTAGTAGGAATGAGGCTTCGCCGAGTGATTCCAAACCGAGTGGTCAACCCGCTCATCAAAGCGCATAAAGCAGGTCTTGATGCGACGATTAACCAATTAGAAAGCCACTATCTTGCAGGTGGTAACGTAGACCGAGTTGTCAACGCACTGATCGCAGCTCAGCGTGCGAATATCGAATTGAACTTTGCTCGCTGTGCGGCAATCGACCTAGCAGGCCGTGACGTACTTGAAGCTGTCCAAATGAGTGTAAACCCTAAAGTCATTGAAACACCATTTATCTCAGGTGTTGCGATGGACGGGATTGAAGTAAAAGCAAAAGCACGTATTACAGTTCGTGCAAACATTGACAGGCTTGTCGGTGGTGCAGGGGAAGAAACAATCATTGCTCGTGTAGGTGAAGGGATTGTTTCGACAATCGGTTCATCAGATAATCATAAAAAGGTTCTTGAAAATCCTGATATGATTTCTCAAACGGTTCTTGGTAAAGGATTAGATTCAGGTACAGCATTTGAAATTCTCTCGATTGATATCGCAGATGTTGATATCGGTAAGAACATCGGGGCGATCCTGCAGACAGACCAAGCAGAAGCCGACAAAAACATTGCACAGGCGAAAGCAGAAGAACGCCGCGCAATGGCTGTTGCACAAGAACAAGAAATGCGTGCGAGAGTTGAAGAAATGCGCGCGAAAGTAGTAGAAGCAGAGGCTGAAGTACCACTTGCAATGGCCGAAGCACTACGTGAAGGTAATATCGGTGTCATGGACTACATGAACATTAAGAATATCGATGCTGATACGGATATGAGAGATTCATTTGGCAAAATGACAAAAGGTCCATCTGATAATGAAAACAAATAAGCATCCTCTCACGCTTTAAGGAGGGAGCCCATTGGACATTCTATTTGAAAATCCGCTATTAATCGCGATTATCATCGGTATCATTTCTGCGGTCTTTGGGAAAATCGGTAAACAAGAGGAGAACGAACAAAAGAACCAGCAAAACAAACCGGCTCCTCAGCGTAAACCAGTGCCGCAAAAGCAAACAAAACAAACAAGTCCAGATCCGGTCGTAACGGACCAGCTTGACGATTTTGGCGATGTACATGATCATGGCGGGATGAAGAAACAAGGTTCACAATCCTTACAGGATCGTTATACAGCTACACTTGCCGAAATGGAAGAAAGAAAAAGCGAGCTGAATAAAGAGTTTCAATCGCTTGAAAGAGAACTTACAAGGCCAAAGGCAGCATCTGCTGGAATGAAGCCGAAAATGATTGAGAAACTCAACCAAGATACGGTCGTTCAAGGGATGATCCTTGGTGAAGTATTTGGAGAGCCTCGTGCGAAAAAGCCACATCGAACGATGAAACGGCCATATAAAAGATAAAGAAGTAAGCCCCCTCATCCTTAAGGGGGCTTTTTTGTTGTGTATGGAGACTTTTTTTAGTCAAAATGATGAAACGGCTGTTTTACGGGATTCATTAGCATGATATGAACCGCTAAGGAATAGGATGATATAGAGGCTTTCTCATCAGTCTCACCATCTTTCAGTTTGATCTCATACACATGAGGTGGGAAGGGGTTCTTATTGAATGGGAAAAAGAAAAAATCGACTTAAAGCATGGCTGACAAGAACACTTGAAATCCCTCCGGACGTGATGATGGATCTTCCCCGTATTACGATGGTTGGCAGACTCCATATTTACATAGAGAACCATAAAGGGCTTTTACTTTTCAGTGATCAAGAGGTAAGGCTGATGCTCAAGCAAGGACAGTGCATTATTTCAGGAAAAGACTTTGTGATTAAAACGATTTTGCCAGAAGAGATCTTATTAGAGGGGAAAATCGATGAGGTCCGTTATATTGATTCTTAACTGACGGAGGGGAGAAACGTGAAAAACAAATGGTTTTCCTATTTTATTGGCAGAGTGGAAGTGGAGATAAGAGGAAGCGGTATTGAGCGGCTAATCAATGAGTGCACGAGACAGGGGATCACAATTTTTCAAGTGAGCCGCCGTCAAGACAGCGTGCGCTTATTTATTCGCCTCTCAGATGTACATGCCTTTAGAAAAGTGCGCAGACATCATGAGGTGAAATGTTCGTTTCATCAAAAGAAAGGGTTCCCGTTTCTTCTTCTATGGTCGAGAAGAAATATTGGATTCACCCTCGGAATGGCTTTTTTCCTAGTGACGATATTGGCTCTTTCAAATATGGTGTGGAAAATTGAGATTAAAGGTGCGAATCCAGAAACAGAACACCAAATGAGAAAGCATCTGGACGAAATAGGGGTGCAAAAAGGGCGTTTTCAGTTTCTCATGGGGACACCTGAAAAAATACAAAAGTCATTGACGACCAATATTCAGAGCATTACATGGGTCGGAGTTGAACTGAACGGAACGACGTTTCAAATGAAAGTGGTCGAAAAAAATGAACCTGAAAAGGAGAAATATACGAGTCCTCAGCACATCGTTGCCAAGAAAAAGGCGGTCATCACGAGAATGTATGTAGAAAAGGGGGAACCGCTTGCCCAGGTCGATGAGCATGTGAAAAAAGGGCAGATGCTCGTCTCAGGTTTAATTGGGAGTGAAGATCAGAAAAAAACGGTCGGAGCTAAAGCGAAAATCTATGGTGAAACATGGTACCGATCTGAAGTTTCTGTCCCTCTCCGAACATCTTTTGATGTCTTTACGGGTAAAATGAAGACAAAGCACAAGCTCTCCTTATTTGGAGGCTCCATCCCATTTTGGGGATTTTCCTTTAAAAAAGATGATTTTCAGCAGCCGAAAACAGAAACAGAAGTTCACCCGCTTCATTTTTTGAATATGCAATTGCCGTTCTCCTATGAAAAGGAAATCACACGAGAAAGTGAAAAAATAAATCGAGAATACACAAATAAAGAAGCGGTTCAAGCAGGGATTAAAATGGGTAAAAAAGAATTAGAAGAAAAGCTAGGTTCAACAGGTGAGGTGAAAAGTGAAAAAGTTTTGCACGAGACAACAGGGAATGGTAAAGTTAAGTTAATCATCCTTTACCAAGTAATAGAAGATATTGTTCAACCAACACCTATTGTTCAGGGAGACTAGAGAATGACAGAACATTTACTTGAGATTCAACAAAAATTGGATAGTCCAAACGAAGCCATTGCTTTATTTGGCAATCAAGATGCTTATCTGAAACTGATGGAAAACGAGCTGAATGTCTCCATTATCACACGTGGAGAGAAAGTGTATGTTTCTGGTCAGGAAGCATCAAGAGATACTGTGAGCCGTTTGATTACATCTCTCTTACATCTCATTCGTAAAGGAATTGAGATTTCTGAACGGGATGTTGTCTATGCCATTAAAATGGCGCAAAAAGACAAGCTCAATTATTTTGAAAATATGTATGAAGATGAAATTACGAAAAATGCCAAAGGAAAGTCGATCAGAGTCAAAACGATCGGCCAGCGTGAATATGCTGCGGCAATGAAAAAAGATGATCTGGTCTTTGGGATTGGACCTGCTGGTACAGGTAAAACGTATTTGGCAGTGGTCAACGCCGTACATGCCCTGAAAAATGGACATGTCAAACGGATTATCCTGACAAGGCCAGCTGTTGAAGCAGGAGAAAGTCTTGGCTTTTTGCCAGGAGATTTAAAAGAAAAAGTTGATCCTTATTTAAGACCGCTATATGATGCTTTGCACGATGTGCTTGGTAGTGATCATACGGAACGTTTAATTGAGCGCGGAGTGATTGAAATTGCCCCTCTTGCCTATATGAGAGGGCGGACGCTTGATGATGCATTTGTGATTTTAGATGAAGCGCAGAATACAACGCCAGCTCAAATGAAAATGTTTTTGACGAGACTAGGCTTTGGTTCTAAAATGGTCATTACAGGAGATATTACACAAATTGATCTGCCTAAAGGTATGCAGTCAGGTCTTGCGGCTGCAAAGGACATGCTTGCTGAGATCAAGGGTATCTCATTCATTGAATTAGATCAGACAGATGTGGTCAGACACCCGCTTGTGGCGAAGATCATTGGAGCATACGAAAAGCAAAAATGAACTGAGTGACCCGATCGCCTTAATCGGGTCATTTTGTTTCGATCGTGGTTTAAAGTAAAAAAGGAGGTACTTTCCTTGAGAAAGAATCAGAAAGGCAGTAAGCGCAAAAGGCTGCTGTCTAAAAAAGAACCTCAGAAAATGGAGCGCTCACGCTATTTAAACGTACTGCTATACGCTGGTTTAGCGGCCATCATGTTTGTGGTGCTCTTCTTCCATGTAAAGCCTGAATCGCTCGACCTAGATTTGTTTTCAGTGAGCGAACAGACCATCTATTCTCCGTCTACCGTTGATGACCAAGAAGCAACAGAAGAAAAGAAACAAGAAGCAACGGATCAAGTGGAAGACCAATATACACTCAAAAAAGCGTATTCTGATAATCGTGTTGACCTCATTTCATCCCTCTTTGAAGCCATTAAAGAAGAGAAGAAAGCAGCAGCTGATGACAAAGAGAACCCGCCAACAGATCAAGAGATGGTGAAGCATGTAAAAGAGAAACTCACGACGGATATGCAGGAAGCTGTTTCGGATCAATCGATTAAAGCACTGCTCCAAGCAAGCGACGAAAACCTTTCTTTTACAAAGGACTCCATCATCACAGTGGTCAATTCGCTCATGGGTAAAGAAATCACAGCTTCTAAGCTGCAAGATGAAAAGAAACAAGTGAAAGCAGAGCTTGAAAACAATTCGATTCCGTCAAAATATTTAAATGCAGCGAAAGAAATTGGTGAATTTGCGATTATTCCAAACTATGTATTTGACCCGGTGGCAACAGAGAAGAAAAGACAAGAAGCAGCTGATAATATCCAGCCGGTTCAAATCAAGCAAGGGCAAATTTTAGTGGAAGAAGGCGAGCTCATTGACCGTGAAGTGTATCGTAAATTAGAACTGACCGGTCTTTTAAACAGCTCCAATTTGTTTAAGCCTGTAAGCGGTCTTATCATCTTAATCGGTCTTTTCTTAGCGGCGATTGTCCACTCACTGGAATCGAGGAAAAAGTCGCTCGTCCATAAGAATAAATCGTTACTGCTGTACTCGCTTATTTTCACCATTATTTTAATCATCATGGAAGTATTCAGTCTCTTCCAGGAAACCAAATATACAACCATCGGCTACGTCGTGCCTGTGGCACTTGGCACGATGCTGATTAAGCTGCTGATCAATGAGCGGCTGGCGATCTTCTCCGGCCTTGTATTTGCCCTTTGCGGCAGTATGATGTTTAATCAAGGAGTAACAGGCGTCTTTAACTATGTCATCTGTGCTTATTATCTAATAAGCGGGATGGCGGGGATTTTATTTTTGAGAAAACATAATGCGAGATCAAAAATTTTGCAGGCGGGGCTTTGGGTAGCTTTGGTGAATGTACTTGTTGTGCTGTCCATTACGCTGATTCAAAATTCTTCTCCATCAGGGCTTGAAATAGGTGTGAACCTCATCATGGCGATTGTGTCAGGGTTTGCATCGGCTATTTTGGTTATTGGGTTAATGCCAGTCTTTGAGAGCATGTTTGGCATTCTTTCGACCATGAAGCTTATTGAATTATCGAACCCGAATCATCCGCTGCTGAAAAAGATCTTAACAGAGACGCCAGGTACATATCATCATAGTGTCATGGTGGCGAATTTAGCGGATGCTGCATGTGAAGCAGTCGGTGCAAATGGATTGTTAGCAAGGGTTGGAGCTTATTATCATGACATTGGAAAAACGAAAAGACCCCAATACTTTATTGAAAATCAAATGAACATTGATAATCCGCACGACAAGCTTTCTCCTCAGCTGAGCAAAAATATTATTATTGCCCATACGACAGATGGTGCTGAAATGCTGAGAGAAAAGAAGTTTCCAGAGGAACTTGTGGACATTGCAGAACAGCATCACGGAAAGTCCCTGCTGAAGTTCTTTTACTATAAGGCAAAAGAACGGGATGATCAGGTGACAGAAGAAGAATTTCGTTATCCTGGTCCAAAACCGCAATCGAAAGAAGCGGCCATTATTTCTGTAGCTGACAGCGTGGAAGCGGCGGTTCGTTCGATGCATAATCCAAACCCTGAGCGGATTGAAAAGCTTGTCAAAGGCATTATTTCAGATAAGATGCAGGATGGGCAATTTAGTGAATGTGATCTGACATTTAAAGAATTAAATATTATTAGTCAAACAATTTGTACAACATTAAAGGGGATTTTCCATTCTCGGATTGAATATCCAGATGCCCCGAAGCAGAAGGTGAAGTAAATGACATTGTTAATCGATTTAATAGATGAAACAGGACAAGTATCGAAAGAGCAGCTTGAAGAAGTGGAAAAGCTTCTTCAATTTGCTGCGGATGCTCTTGAAGTAAAAGATCAAGCAGAAGTATCAGTATCGATCGTTTCAAATGAAGAAATTCATCAAATTAATAAAGAATACCGAGGAAAAGATGCACCAACAGATGTAATTTCATTTGCACTTGAGGAAGAAGGCGAAGGGGAAATTGAAATCATTGGAGCTGATGACATTCCGCCTGTACTTGGTGACATTATCATTAGTGTTGATCGTACGAAAGAGCAAGCAGAGGAATATGGACATTCCTTCATGAGAGAGCTAGGATTTTTAACGATTCATGGTTTTCTTCATTTGCTTGGTTATGATCATATGACAGAAGAAGATGAAAAAGAAATGTTCGCCAAACAGACAAAAATCTTGGATGATTATGGCCTTTCTAGATCATCGTAAGAAACGAACGCCGCTTGTCCGTTTTTTTCGGAGTTTTTATTATGCATTTAGAGGAATATGGCGAACTTTCTTGAATGAACGGAATTTTCGGTTTCACACAGTCGCAGCCATCATCGTGGTGATTTGCGGCTTTTGGTTTCACATTCATCCGGTTGAATGGATGATCATTCTGCTTTTATGTGGCGGGATGTTTGCGTTAGAACTTGTGAATACAGCGATTGAACATACAGTAGATCTTTTCACAGAAGAGAAGCATCCTCTTGCTGAGAGAGCGAAGGACGCGGCAGCAGGCGCTGTTTGCGTTTACGCCGCCATTTCGGTTATGATTGGGTTGATGATCTTCTTACCGAAGATCATGCAATAGAACAATATTACTATTTATTAACATTTTTAGAAATGGGCGTGAAAATGTCACGTGAATTATGTAAAATATAAATGTGACAGTGGTACCATTTCTTCTGAAAGTGGGAACTAGAATGAACAAACAAGAGTTGATTTCAGAAGCAGTCAAAGCAAGAGATTTTGCATATGTACCCTATTCTAAATTCAAAGTCGGTGCAGCATTATTATCGCATGACGGAAAAGTGTATGGCGGCTGCAATATTGAAAATGCAGCATATGGTATGTGTAATTGTGCGGAAAGAACAGCACTTTTTAAAGCTTACTCAGAGGGCATCACATCTTTTCAAATGCTTGCAGTAGTGGCTGATACAGATCGGCCTGTTTCACCATGCGGCGCATGCAGACAGGTCATTTCAGAGCTATGTGCACCTGATATGCCAGTGATTCTAACGAACTTAAAAGGACATATATACGAAACGACAGTAAACGAACTATTGCCAGGCGCATTTTCACCGGAGGATTTAAATGATTAACGAAAGCTTCAAATCAGGATTTGTATCAATTATTGGAAGACCAAATGTAGGGAAATCGACCTTTCTTAATCGTGTGATTGGACAAAAGATTGCGATTATGAGTGATAAGCCCCAAACGACTCGAAACAAAGTGCAAGGTGTTCTGACAACGAACACGTCACAAACGATTTTTATCGATACACCAGGAATTCATAAACCGAAGCACAAACTTGGCGATTTTATGATGAAGGTGGCTCAAAATACACTCAAGGAAGTCGACCTGATCTTGTTTATGATCAACGCACAGGAAGGCTATGGCAAAGGTGATGAATTCATCATTGAACGACTAAAGCAAACATCGACACCGGTGTTCCTTGTCGTCAATAAAATTGACCAAATTCATCCGGATGAACTGTTCCTTTTAATTGATGAATACCGCACACGTTACCCATTTAAGGAAATTGTGCCAATTTCAGCACTTGAAGGCAACAACATTGATACGCTTCTTCAGCAAATTGAAGGTTATCTTCCAGAAGGCCCTCAATTTTATCCGGCAGATCAAGTAACAGATCACCCAGAGCGATTTATTATTTCTGAATTAATTCGTGAAAAAGTGCTGCATTTAACGAGAGAAGAGATCCCTCACAGTATTGCGGTTGCGATTGAATCGATCAAGCCAGATGAAAACGGCAAGATTCATGTTGCAGCGACCATCGTCGTAGAACGTGATTCACAAAAAGGGATTGTGATTGGTAAGCGCGGCAGCTTATTAAAAGAAGTGGGACAAAAAGCGCGCAGAGACATTGAAGCACTTTTAGGCTCAAAGGTGTATTTAGAGCTTTGGGTAAAAGTGCAGAAGGACTGGCGTAATAAATCCACACATCTTCGTGATTTCGGATTTAGAGAAGACGAATATTAAAAACCTATACAGTTGTTAGTAGATCTGACAATGGTGCGGTTCGATTAGTAAAAATTGTTTATCATGAAATGGAGGTAGCCTGGTCAAGATAAAATTAATATGTTGGATGTAGCGTTGCTGCTTCTAATAAAGAAAGGTGGGGTTTTTATGTTGAATTTTACATGGAACGTATTTTCACAAACAGGAAGCGTTGACACGTATCTGCTTTTCAAAGAGTTAGAAAAGGAGAACCTGGAAAGACCCGATGTACTTGAAGAAGAAATAGCACGACTTGATTTTCCAATCTTATAATTCTTGACCCCCTCCAATGCTCGGAGTGTAGACAAATGCTCATTAAAAGTGAAGGAATCGTCCTTAGAACAACAGATTATGGCGAAACAAACAAAATTGTCACGCTGCTCACTAGAGAACATGGGAAAATTGGTGTGATGGCAAGAGGCGCTAAGAAATCGAACAGCCGCCTGTCAGCCATAAGCCAGCCGTTTTTATACGGAACCTTCCTGATCCAATCATCAACAGGACTTGGAACGCTCCAGCAAGGTGAAATGATGGAAAGCATGCGGACCATTCGGGAAGATTTATTTCTGACCGCATATGCCGCATATATGACAGAATTACTTGATAAAGGAACAGAAGAAAAGAAGCCAAACCCTTACTTGTTTGAACTTCTTCTTCAATCTTTACGCCATCTCAATGAAGGCACAGATGCTGATATTATTTTATTTATCGTAGAGGTTAAAATGCTGTCAGTGATGGGGTTGAAGCCTGAACTGGACCAATGTGTACACTGCGGTCAAAAAGAAGGGCAGTTCCATTTCTCAATTAGAGATAACGGATTCATCTGTAAGCGATGCTTTTCTAAAGATCCATATAAACTGCCCTTATCCCCAGCAGCAGCAAGACTGCTCCGTTTGTTTCATTATTTTGATTTATCAAGGCTTGGTCAGGTTGACGTGAAACCACAAACGAAACAAGAAATTCGTCAAGTGCTCGATCATTATTATGAAGAGTATTCAGGTCTTTATTTAAAATCAAAAAAATTCATGAATCAAATGGAATCCATGAAAAAGCTAATGGACGGTGAAAACAAAAGTTGACATCTCTCATGACTTTTTGTAAGATCATCTAAGATCAAATATGTTGCATTGACAGAAAGAAGTACTTACGTATCAGCCATAAAAGCGACCTTAGGGCGGTGTGAGCTAAGGATGGACACGTAACGAAAGGCATTCTTGAGCAACGTAAAACAAAGCGGCTGGGTGCTACGACACCAGCAAATAGGGTGGAACCGCGGGAAAAACTCTCGTCCCTATGTTTGCAAGGAACCTTGTGAGCATAGAGACGGGAGTTTTTGTGTTTTGCAAAAAGGTTCTAGGCCCCACCGCCATACATAGCGGATGGTGTAAAAAAGATGGAGGTGCGATCATTGAATATTCAAGACATGATTTTGACACTGCAAAAGCATTGGTCAAATGAAGGCTGCGTATTAATGCAGGCATATGACACAGAAAAAGGTGCTGGAACGATGAGTCCATACACGTTCCTGCGAAGCATTGGGCCAGAGCCATGGAAGGTAGCCTATGTAGAACCTTCAAGACGCCCGGCTGATGGCAGATATGGAGAAAACCCAAACAGATTGTATCAGCATCATCAATTTCAAGTGATCATTAAGCCATCACCTGACAATATTCAAGAACTGTATCTAGAATCATTGAAGGCGCTTGGCATTGACCCGCTAAAACATGATATCCGCTTTGTTGAAGACAACTGGGAAAACCCATCTCTTGGCTGCGCAGGACTTGGCTGGGAAGTTTGGCTTGATGGAATGGAAATTACGCAATTTACGTATTTCCAGCAAGTTGGCGGTTTAGAATGTAAGCCAGTTTCTGTTGAAATCACATACGGAATTGAGCGCCTTGCTTCTTACATTCAGGACAAAGAAAATGTGTTTGACCTTGAATGGACAGATGGCTTTACTGTAAGAGATTTATTCTTAATGGCTGAATACGAGCATTCTGTGTATACGTTTGAAACATCTAATACGGATATGCTGTTCGATTTATTTACAACATATGAAAAAGAAGCACATAGCCAAATGGACAAAGGGCTTGTTCACCCGGCATATGATTATGTACTCAAATGTTCTCACACCTTTAACCTGCTTGATGCCAAAGGCGCGATTTCTGTGACTGAGCGAACAGGTTATATCGGAAGAGTACGTCAGTTAGCGAGAAAAGTAGCCAAAACATATTACGAAGAACGAGAAAAACTAGGATTCCCTATGCTAAAAGAGGAGGCGGCTTCTCATGAATAAACAAGATGTATTACTTGAAATCGGCTTAGAAGAGATGCCGGCTCGTTTCATGCCAGAAAGCACAAAGCAGCTAGGTGACAAAGTAAAAGCTTGGTTCGTAGCGCAAAATATTTCATTCGAAGACGTTGCTTTATTTAATTCACCAAGACGTCTAGCTGTACTCGTCAAAGGTGTTGCAGAAAAACAAGAGGACATCAAAGAAGAAGCAAAAGGACCGGCTAAAAAGATTGCTCAAGATGCTGAAGGCAATTGGACAAAAGCTGCCGAAGGTTTTGCCCGCGGACAAGGCGCTTCAACAGATGATCTTTATTTCAAAGACATTAAAGGTGTGGATTATGTCCATGTCCAAAAGTTTCAAGAAGGAAAGCAAGTCAAAGACCTTCTTCCAGCATTGGGTGACATTGCCGCTTCATTGAGTTTTCCAAAGAACATGAGATGGGGAAGCGAGGATTTACGCTATATCCGTCCAATTAAATGGATTGTTTGTTTATTTGGCCAAGAGATCATTCCTGTCGAAATTGCAGGAGTGAAAAGCGGACGGGAGACTAGAGGACATCGTTTCCTAGGGACGACAGCCAGCATTGACACACCAGCTTCTTATGAGCAAACATTAAGAGATCAATTTGTGATTGTAGATTCAGATAAAAGAAAACAATTAATTACTGAGCAATTACATGCGCTTTCTTCCGAAAAAGGCTGGGTCATTCCAGTTGATCCCGAGCTTCTAGAAGAAGTGAACGATCTCGTTGAATATCCAACCGTTCTATTTGGTTCTTTTGAAGAAGAATTTCTTGCGCTACCGGAAGAAGTGCTTGTTACGACAATGAAAGAGCATCAGCGTTATTTCCCTGTGAAAAATGAACAAGGGGAATTACTGCCGCACTTTATTACGGTCAGAAATGGAAACAGTGAGGCACTTGAAAATGTGGCAAGAGGGAACGAAAAGGTCCTTCGTGCACGTTTATCAGATGCGGCATTTTTCTATAAAGAAGACGAAAAACTCGTCATTGAAGACAACATTCAAAAGCTTGATAAAGTCGTATTCCATGAGAAACTTGGCACGATTGGCGACAAGCTGAAAAGAGTAACAGACATTGCCGTTCGCCTTGCTAGTCATGTGGGTGCAGATGAAGAAACGTCTAAACGCGCTGCAAGAGCAGCCAGTATTTCTAAATTTGACCTTGTGACTCAGATGGTCTATGAATTCCCAGAACTGCAAGGAATCATGGGTGAAAAATATGCTAGAGCACTTGGCGAGCATGAAGAAGTGGCAAAAAGTATCAACGAGCACTATATGCCGCGTTTTGCTGGTGACGATGCGCCGTCAACACTTATTGGGGCGATTGTTGCAGTGGCGGATAAGTTAGATTCTATTTGTTCATTCTTCTCAATTGATGTCATTCCAACGGGCTCTCAAGATCCTTATGGATTAAGAAGACAAGCGAGCGGTATCGTTCAAATCCTGCTCGACCGCCAATGGAATCTTTCATTTAAAGAGCTTTTAGCACTAGCTCAAGTAGAGACTAAACATGAAGTGGCTCTCATTGAATTTTTAACACACCGTTTGAAATATGTTCTCCAAGCAGAACATATCCGTCATGACGTAGTGGAAGCAGTCCTTGATGTTGAAAATATTGAACCATATGCGGTTGTGAAAAAAGCGGCTGTTCTTGAAGAGAGCGTGAAACAGGAGAGTTTCAAAGAAACGGCTGAGGCACTAGGCCGCGTCATTTCAATCAGTAAAAAAGGGGAAGACGCACAGATTCAGCCTGAACTGTTTGAAAATGAACACGAACAAAAGCTATTTGAAGCGTATCAGCAAGCGGAAAAAGCCGTCAACGAGCATATGGCAAGTGGACAGTACCATTCAGCACTTGAAGCGTTAGATACGTTAAAGGCACCAATTGTTCATTATTTCGACCATACCATGGTTCATGCCGATGATGAAAAACTGAAACAAAATCGTTTAGCACAAATGGTCAAACTTGCAAAAGTCATTCAATCATTTGCGAATATGAACAATTTAATTGTAAAATAAATACCTAAGAACGGTTGCCTTTTTCGAAGGGCAATCGTTTTTTACTCATTTAATTCACGGTTTTTGAGTGGATTTTTGTTTCATTCGGACAAAGATGCGCTATAATATGATGAGTTATGAAATTGATATACATAAAGTAAGGATTCGCTCTCTCTATTTAAAGGTGGTGAGTACAATCGAGTTAAATAAACGGCAAGAGCAGATTTTACAGATTGTCAAAGAGAATGGTCCGATCACTGGAGAGCATATCGCCGATCGGCTGAACTTAACAAGGGCTACCCTCAGACCGGATTTAGCCATTTTAACGATGTCTGGCTTTTTAGAAGCAAGACCAAGGGTCGGCTACTTTTTTACAGGCAAAACAGGCACGCAGCTTCTGGCAGATAAGCTGAAAAAACTTCAAGTGAAAGATTTTCAGTCCATTCCGGTCGTGATACACGAGAATGTTTCGGTTTATGATGCGATTTGTACGATGTTTTTAGAGGATGTGGGCACATTATTCGTTGTGGACGATCACTCTATATTAACAGGCGTGTTATCAAGAAAAGACCTCCTTCGAGCAAGTATTGGGAAACAAGAGCTTCCATCTATACCTGTCCATATTATTATGACAAGAATGCCGAACATTACCGTTTGCCGCAAAGAAGATTTTATTATGGATGTGGCCAAGCACTTGATTGAAAAGCAAATAGATGCACTTCCTGTTATAAAAGATACGGATAAAGGCTTTGAAGTGGTCGGCAGAATTACGAAAACAAACATGACGAAAATACTTGTTAGCTTATCAGAGAACGAAATTATCTAATTACAGAAGACTGCGAGGGGATGTTATGAGTAATCGCGTAATTTTTGTTGTATCAGATTCAGTAGGAGAAACGGCAGAGCTCGTGGTCAAAGCGGCACTTAGCCAATTTGATGGCGGCTCATCCGACCATTCAAATATTAGAAGAATCCCATATGTAGAGGATGTCGGTACGATTAAAGAAGTGATTTCATTGGCGAAAGCAGATAATGGGATCGTTTGCTTTACTCTTGTTGTGCCAGAAATGCGCCAATTCTTAATAGAAGAAGCAGAAGCGAATGGCGTCGTGTACTATGACATTATCGGTCCACTTATTGATAAAATGGAGACGGCATATGGAAATGAAGCGAAACATGAGCCAGGTCGTGTACGTCAATTAGATGAGGACTATTTTAAAAAGGTAGAAGCCATTGAGTTCGCTGTGAAATATGATGATGGCCGGGACCCAAGAGGTATTCTAAAGGCTGATATTGTGCTGATTGGTGTATCGCGTACGTCTAAGACACCACTTTCTCAATACTTAGCACATAAACGCTTGAAGGTAGCAAACGTTCCGATTGTTCCTGAAGTTGATCCGCCAGAGGAGTTATTCTCAGTTGATCCCAAAAAATGCATCGGCCTGAAAATTAGTCCAGACAAACTAAATCATATCCGTAAAGAACGTTTAAAATCACTCGGTTTAAATGACCGTGCCATTTATGCGAATATCGAGCGGATTAAAGAGGAACTAGAATATTTTGAAAAAGTGGTTGACCGCATTAACTGTCAAGTTGTGGATGTATCGAATAAAGCAGTTGAGGAGACAGCAAATGTCATTCATCAAATGATGACCAAAAGAGGTTCCGAATAAACTCAGGATGCTCCTCCTGGGTTTTTCCTATGGTGGGAAACGGGTAAACAAAAACAATAGCATATTTGCTGCATTTGTATTATAATAAAAAATTGTGATAAAATGATTGATTTTAGGTTTAAGTTAAGTCAAGAACGAATAAACTAATATTGGCAGAAGTCAAGTGATTCTGAACATAACTTTTCGACAAAATGAGTTTTACTGTTGATTGCTTTATGGGGGAAAAGTATGGTCTTTTTGCTTCTCTAAAGCAGGAATAAGGTGGAGGGATGGAGAATTAGTCACCTGAATGAACGTAAAAAAGAAAGGACGATTTATGTCGATGCAGATGCTTGTCCTGTAAAAGACGAAATCCTTTCTGTCGCATCTCAATTTCAAGTACCTGTGACTTTCATTGCTTCATATGAGCATTTTCAAACCAAACGATCACCACTTGAAGATTGGCGGTTTGTTGATACACATAAGGAAGCAGCAGATTTAGTCATTGCGAACTTAGCTGTCAAGCACGATATTGTTGTCACCCAGGATATTGGTCTGGCCTCCTTACTGCTTCCAAGACAAGTCATTGTTCTGTCTGAAAGAGGACGAATGTACACAAACGAAACAATTGATTTTGATTTGGAACGCAGGCATGTTTCCAGTAAACAGCGAAGAAAAGGTGTATACGGAAAAGGTCCCAAAAAGCTTTTAGAAGAGGATAAAAAGCGATTTATTGCCCAACTACAAAAAATCCTGTCGAATCATGAAGGATTTTTGAATTAAAAGGCGAATAATGTACGACGGAGTGTTATTAGGATGAGCAAACGTATACCAGATGAACTTTTGGAGCAAATCCAAAAAAACGCAGACATTGTCGAAGTGATTGGAGAATACGTACAGCTTAGAAAACAAGGTCGGAATTACTTCGGTCTTTGTCCATTCCATGGTGAAAATACTCCTTCATTCTCTGTTTCAGCAGATAAGCAAATCTTCCATTGTTTTGGCTGTGGTGCAGGAGGCAATGTATTTTCGTTCCTCAGACAAATGGAAGGCTACTCATTTATTGAAGCCGTTTCACATGTTGCTGATAAGTACCATATTGATTTGCCGGATCATGTAGCGAATGCGCAGATCAGTTCCTCACAGCAAGAGGATACAGCAGATCATAAAATGATTGAGGCGCATGAGCTTCTTAAGAAATTTTACCACCATTTGCTGGTAAATACAAAGGAAGGTCAAAACGCACTCGATTATTTAAGGTCCAGGGGCTTTACGGATGAAACAATTGCCAAGTTTGAGATCGGGTATGCTCTCGACTCGTGGGATTTCGTGACCAAGTTTTTAGAAAAACGAGGGTTTGATCCTGCGATGATGGAGAAGGCTGGTCTTTTGATTCAACGAGAAAACGGCACAGGTTTTTTTGACCGCTTTAGAGATCGTGTCATGTTTCCGATTCATGATCATCACGGGACGGTCGTCGCTTTTTCTGGAAGATCACTTGGTGATCAGCAGCCAAAGTATATGAATAGTCCTGAAACGCCACTTTTTCATAAAAGTAAGCTGCTTTATCACTTTCATGACGCGCGTATGCATATTAGAAAACGCGAACGTGCTGTCCTTTTCGAAGGATTTGCTGACGTCATCTCGGCTGTCACAAGTGGTGTTGGCGAAAGTGTTGCAACAATGGGTACGTCTTTAACAGAAGAGCACGTAAAGCTTCTTAGACGGAACGTTGAAGAGATCATTTTATGTTATGACTCTGACACGGCCGGGTATGAAGCGACCATGAAAGCATCAGATTTGCTTGGAAAAAGAGGATGTAAAGTTCGCGTTGCCATGATACCAGATGGACTTGATCCAGATGATTACATTCGTAAATATGGCGGCGAGAAATTTAGGAATGACATCATAGATGCAAGTGTGACATTAATGACATTTAAGATGAATTTTTTCCGAAGAGGAAAGAATTTGTCTGACGAAGGAGACCGCCTGACTTACATGAAGCAGGTTCTCCGAGAAATTAGCCGATTAAACGGTTCCTTGGAACAAGAGATTTACATGAAGCAGCTGGCTGGGGAGTTCTCCATTTCACTTGACTCATTAAAGGAGCAATTGGAGCTTTTTGAAAAGCAGCAGAGACAAGAGGCCAAGAGCTCGCAAGAAGAAAATGGACTTGAAAAGAGGCGTGCACATCTGTCAACACAGGTAAGACGAAAACGTCTAAGGCCGGCATATGAAAACGCAGAGCGAATGCTCCTTGCACATATGTTGAAAAATGATGACGTGATCCGAAAAGTGCTTGATAGGATAGGGTTTGAATTTAATATAGATTCGCACAGAGCGCTGGCAACATACATTTATGCATTGTATGAAGAAGGCAAGGAGCCGACCCCGCAGCATCTGATGAACCGTATAGAAGATGATGTGATCAATCAGCTCCTGACGGATATATTCATGATTCAAGTTGGAGACGAACTAAGTGAAGCTGAATTAAGTGATTATGTAAAAAAAGTGTTGAATCATCGGAATTTGTCAATGATAAAGGAAAAAGAACTAGAACGTGCAGAGGCGGAGAGGCAAAAAGATTTCTTCAAAGCGGCAACACTTGCAAAAGAAATTATTCAGTTGAACCGTTCGCTGAAGTAATACGTCTACTATTTATGACAAGACTTACGGCTGGCAATGAATCCTTTAATGGGAGGAGCATAAGACCGCAAGCATCTTGCCTTCATCATTATTTATTTTATTCCTATTTGCTCATTCTGTTTGATAGAGAGAGAAAGGCAGAGCAGAAGCAAATCGCAAGTTACTTTAGAATTCGTTGCAAGCTTTGGAAGGAGGGATCCATAATGGCTGATAAACAAGCCCACGAAACTGAAACTGAATTAACCTTTGAACAGGTGAGAGATAAGCTCACTGAAACGGGTAAAAAACGGGGCGTTTTAACATACGAAGAAATTGCAGAGCGTATGTCTAGCTTTGAAATTGAATCAGACCAGATGGATGAATACTATGAATACTTAGGCGAACAGGGTGTAGAACTCATCAGTGAAAATGAAGAGACTGAAGACCCAAATGTTCAGCAGCTGGCTAAGGCAGAAGAGGAATTTGACCTGAATGATTTAAGCGTACCACCAGGTGTCAAAATTAATGATCCTGTTCGTATGTACTTAAAAGAGATCGGGCGCGTCAATTTGCTATCTGCTAAAGAAGAGATTACGTATGCTCAAAAGATTGAAGAAGGCGATGAGGAATCAAAAAGAAGATTAGCGGAAGCGAACCTTCGTCTCGTTGTCAGCATTGCGAAACGTTATGTTGGTCGTGGTATGCTGTTCCTTGACTTGATTCAAGAAGGAAACATGGGGCTCATGAAGGCGGTTGAGAAGTTTGATTACCGCAAAGGATACAAATTCTCAACATATGCGACATGGTGGATTAGACAGGCGATCACACGTGCGATTGCCGATCAGGCGAGAACAATCCGGATCCCGGTTCATATGGTGGAAACCATTAATAAATTAATCCGTGTTCAAAGACAGCTTCTACAAGATCTAGGTAGAGAACCAACGCCAGAAGAAATTGCGGAAGACATGGATTTAACACCAGAGAAAGTAAGAGAAATTCTTAAAATTGCGCAAGAGCCAGTATCTTTAGAAACACCTATTGGTGAGGAAGATGACTCGCATCTTGGTGATTTTATCGAAGACCAAGAGGCGACTTCTCCATCAGACCATGCTGCCTATGAGCTCTTAAAAGAGCAGCTTGAAGATGTATTAGATACGCTAACGGACCGTGAAGAAAATGTGCTGAGACTGCGTTTCGGACTAGATGACGGAAGAACACGCACATTAGAAGAGGTAGGAAAGGTGTTTGGCGTAACAAGAGAGCGTATTCGCCAAATTGAAGCGAAAGCTCTTCGTAAATTAAGACACCCAAGCAGAAGTAAACGATTAAAAGACTTCTTAGAATAGAAACCGGACGGATCTTGAGAGAGATCCGTTCTTTCTTCATCAAAATGAAAACGCTTTTTTGATCTGATTATATTTTACTGAATAACAAATGAATTTGCAACGTTCTTAGAGAAAAGATGTATAAAAAATACATCTAAATGTGCTGAAGGCTTCATTTCTCATTTTGAATCATTTTTGTCTAATCTGTGAACTTGACCAAAGTTTTGTATCATAATTCGTTTACTTTTTGTAAAATTAAAGTAGAATTAGAATTGTTTGCATAGTCTCAAAGGGGTTTTTCACAAAGGGGAGGATGAAAGAAATGAAACGGAATCCACTTATACCATTCTTATTGATTGCCATTTTAGGTATTGGACTCACTTTTTTCTTATCAATGAAGGGGCTGAAAGATGAAGACAAAATTGCCTCTGGGGGCAAAGAGCAAAAGCAAGAAGAGACCGCAAATGCGACGCCGGAAGAATTGTATAAGCAGAACTGTATTAGCTGTCATGGGGAAAACTACGAAGGTGGCGCTGGTCCTGCATTAAAAGGTGTTGGCGACAAGCTTGAAGTAGCAGACATCAAGAAAAAAATTCAAGAAGGCGGAAATGGGATGCCGGGCGGGCTAATTCCGAATGAAAAGCTCGATGAAATGTCAGAATGGGTATCCAAAATTAAATAATAAAGCGCAAAAAGCTCTTTTTCATCAGAAGAGCTTTTTTCATTTGAAAACGACTTTTAAAAAGTCCATAATTTATATAAGATAGACAAGTATGAACATTAAAGAAAAGTAGTGATATGGATGAATGAAATGAATTTGTCAAAACGATTAAAAAGAGTCGCAGACTTTTTACCAAAAGAGGCGGTCTTTGCTGATATTGGCTCAGATCATGCCTATTTGCCATGTTATGCGATATTACATCATAAAGCATTGAAAGCCATTGCTGGTGAAATTACTGATGGACCGCTTCAATCTGCGAAGAAGCAAGTACATAGGCTTGAATTAGATGAGCAGATTTCAGTCAGAAAAGGAAATGGCCTTGAAGTGATTGAAAAAGGCGAGGTGAATGCTGTCACGATTGCAGGAATGGGCGGAGCACTCATTGCAAGCATTCTAAATGAAGGTAAACACAAGCTCACAGGGCAGGAGCGGCTTATTCTTCAGCCTAATATTCATGCTCACCATATTCGTTTATGGCTCTATCAAGAGGGGTATGAACTGATGGATGAAGTGATTTTAGAAGAGGATGGCAAAATATACGAAATCATCATTGCCGAAACTGGCGACAAAGATAAAGCTTATGAAGGCATGTCGATTGAAACAGGCATGCTCGTTGGTCCGTTTCTTGCCAAAGAACATAATGATGTCTTCCGGCGCAAATGGATGAATGAGCTTCAGCACATGGAGCATATAGAAGGCCAGATTCAAAAAGCAGCGCCGACGGAAGAGAACAAAGAACGTCTAAAAGAGCTGAATGCGAAAATAAAAATGCTAAAGGAGGTTTTGACTGTTGGCTAAAACAGTGAACGGGCATGAAATCATCCAATTATTTGAGCAATTTTCACCAAAGGCATATGCGGTGGAAGGTGATAAAATCGGGCTCCAGATTGGAACGCTGAATAAAAAAGTGACCAATGTCATGATCACCTTAGATGTATTAGAAAATGTGGTAGATGAGGCAATTGAGCGGAAGGTGGATCTCATTATTGCCCACCATCCGCCAATTTTCCGTCCATTAAAACATGTGGCTACAGATCAGCCGGCAGGACGGATCATTGAGAAATGCATCAAACATGATATTGCGGTGTATGTAGCACATACAAACCTGGATGTGGCTGATGGGGGAGTCAATGACTTGCTTGCAGAGGCTTTAGAGCTCGGGGAAACAAAAGTGCTAGTTCCAACATACGAAGATCCAATTAAGCAGCTAGCCTTGTATGTTCCAGTGGAATTTGAAGAGGCCATCAGGACGGCTTTAGGAAATGCGGGAGCTGGCCATATTGGCAACTACAGTCATTGCGCTTTTTCAAATGAAGGGACAGGCAGTTTTCTGCCATCAGAAGAAGCTGTGCCATTTATTGGTGAGACGGGTAAATTGGAATTTGTGAAAGAAGTACGAATCGAAACCATTTTCCCAGCGAGTATTGAAAAACAAGTGATTCGTGAAATGATCAAAGCACACCCTTATGAAGAAGTGGCTTACAGTGTACACACGACAGATCTTCCTCCTATTCAAAAAGGCCTTGGGCGTATTGGTGAATTAAAAGAACCTATGACACTTAAAGACTTCACTCAATTTGTGAAAACGAAGTTAGATGTGAATGGAGCGCGTTTTGTAGGAAATCAGGAAGCGGTCGTGAAAAAAGTAGCTGTGCTTGGAGGAGACGGAAATAAATATATCCATCAAGCGAAAAGAATGGGTGCAGATGTGTACGTGACTGGCGACCTTTATTTCCATGTCGCTCACGATGCCATGATGCTCGGACTGAATGTAGTGGACCCGGGTCATTACGCAGAAAAGATCATGAAAGAGGGCGTGAAGACAAAGCTAGAATCGCTATGTACAGATAAAAAATATGATGTGCAATTCTTTGTATCAGAATCAAACACAAACCCGTTTCAATTTGTGTAAACAAAAACGTCAGAGCATAGCAGCTCTGACGTTTTTTTTATTTCTTTGTTTTCACGCGAGGTAATATCTTAGAAAGAGGAACCGTCCGTTCAATTTTCCATGTCGATTCATCATCAGGTTCGTAGTTTTCTAAGAAACGAATGACTTCTTTTGTAATAGGTGTTGGTGTGGAAGCACCTGCAGTAACGGCAACTGTTTTTACCCCTTGGAGCCATTCAAGCTTTAACTCACTGAGATCACCAATTCGGTAAGCCTGCGTTCCTGCAATCTCCATTGACACTTGCGCCAGACGATTTGAGTTATTGCTTTTTGGATCGCCGACCACAATGGTCAGATCGGCTTGGCCTGCTTGCTGTGACACAGCTTCTTGACGTACCTGTGTCGCAAGGCAGATCTCTTGATGGTACTCGACGTGAGGATATTTTTCTTTAATGAGCTCCATCAGATCATGAACATCCCACTGAGACATTGTCGTCTGATTGGTGATGAGCAGTTTATCTGACGTTAAATCGAGCGCTTTAATATCAGCTTCTGTTTCGACAAGGTGCACTTTGTCAGGTGCAACACCGACGGCTCCTTCTGGCTCAGGGTGACCCTTTTTTCCGATATAAATAATGTCATATCCATCAGCTGTTTTTTCTGAAATGAGTTCATGTGTTTTCGTGACATCTGGACAGGTCGCATCAATGGCGACAAGGCCTTTTTCTTCTGCAATTTGACGGACTTCAGGAGATACGCCGTGAGCGGTGAAAATCACTGTGCCACTTTCAACCTGTTTTAAAATATCCAGACGGTTTGGTCCGTCCAGTGTGTAAATTCCATCTTCTTCGAAGGCGTCTGTGACATGTTTGTTGTGCACAATCATACCTAATATATAAATTGGGCGTGGCAAGTTTTTATCAAGTGCGGCATTTTTAGCAATGACCATTGCATCTACAACGCCATAGCAATAGCCACGCGGCGAAATTTTAATTACATTCATTTATTCGTCCTCCTGTAGGGAAGTGCTGCTAGAGAAGAACAATATAAAAAGCCGTGAAAAACGGCTTTTGATCATTCTCTTCCTTCATTATAGCCAAAGTAAGCGCATATATCAAAGATTGTTATACATGGGAAACACTTCGCCTTTAAAAGATCACTAGACATATAGTTTCGGAATGGAACTACCCGATCTTTTTTTCGGTTTTGCTTCAGGAGCAGCTGATGTGTGTACAGTCCCTTTTTTGACAAGGATGTCCTCTGGTTCTTCTTCTTTTCCTTCTTCTATTTCATCATCAACTGGTTCGTGCGGAACGTCTGTTTCTGCAGTGATTTCTTTTGGTTCTTCGTCTGCATCATTCGTATTTGTTTCATCGTCATCCGCACTGCCAAGCTGGCTATAGAGTTTAATCATGGCAGGCAAATTTCTGACTAAAGGACCGTATTGCTGAATCATAGGCGTGAATTGCTGCGCCATTCCGAGTACTTTTTGAACATTTCCTAACATGCTTGAAAGGTTCGCAGGGTTTGCGAAGCTCTGGATTCCTTGTAATCCCGCACCACCTCCAGCTCCAGAGATCCCTGCTCCTCCAGCTCCAGGAAGAAATTTTGCCAGCATGCCCTTAATTCCGGCTCCGCCGCCTAGTGCACGGCTTTCGCCTCCAGGAATGCCACCCATCCCGCGTAGACCGCCGCCTTGTACAGACGGAGAGCGAGGCATCATTTGTTGAAATTGGTTGCCTTGCCCTTGAAAAGGCTGTTCGATCGGAGCCTGCTGTCTCCGTTGAAAAATTCCGGGCTGTCCGCCATTTCCAAGGTGCCGGCGTGAGGGGCGATGCGGCTGAAAATCGCCCATAGGCCTTTGCCCTAACATACTTGTACCTCCCTTACTGCATTCTCTTTCTCTTCATAGGTTATGCAGGGAAGTATCATTTGGTTTCCTGTGAGAAAAGCGGACATGGTTTTTTTGCAGAAAATCAGCTATAATGAGGAGATGAGCAAAAAGGCATTGCCTTAAGGAGTGAAAACATGAAAGAAACGAAATTTACGACATATGAATTAAAGTCTTTTATTATAGATGCTATTCATGAACTGGGCTTTTATGAGCCGACTGATATTCAAAAAAGAATTATCCCTGCTGTTTTAAAAGGTGAAAGCGTGATTGGACAGTCTCAAACAGGGACAGGGAAAACCCATGCGTATTTATTGCCGCTTATTCATTCAATTGATCCAAGCAAAGAGCAAGTACAAGTGGTCATTACTGCACCAACACGAGAATTAGCGAATCAAATTTTTAAAGAAGCACAAACGATCTTAAAAAATACGCCTCCAGAAGAAGAAATCAAGGCAAAGCTTTACATTGGCGGAACGGACAAGCAGAAATCCATTCAAAAGCTAAAGAATCAGCCGCACTTAGTGGTCGGCACTCCTGGACGTATTGCTGATCTTATTCATGAGCAAGCGCTGAATGTGTACAAAGCAACATCTCTTGTCATTGATGAAGCAGACCTTATGCTGGATATGGGCTTTTTAGAAGATGTGGATCGTATTGGTTCACAAATGCCAGAACAGTTGCAAATGCTCGTGTTCTCAGCAACTATTCCAGAAAAATTAAAACCTTTCCTCAAAAAATATATGGATAATCCGAAATATGCACATGTTGAACCGAAACGAATTACGGCTGAAAACATTCAGCATATTTTAGTTCCATCTAAACAGCGTGATAAATTAAAATTACTTCATGAAATGGTGACGAATGTACAGCCTTATTTAGGGATCATCTTTGCCAATACGAAATCAACTGTTGATGAGATTGCCTCATTCCTACAAGAAAAAGGAATGAAAATTGGGGTACTTCATGGTGGTTTAACGCCTCGTGAACGTAAAAAAGTGATGAAACAAATTGAAGATTTGGAGTTCACATATATTGTGGCATCTGATCTTGCTGCCCGCGGGATTGATATTAAGGGCGTCAGCCACGTGATTAACTATGAGCTCCCATCCGATCTTGATTTTTATGTTCACCGTGTGGGAAGAACGGCTCGCGCTGGTTCATCTGGCATTGCAATGACCATTTATGATCTCGCTGATGAGGATGCACTCGTTCAAATTGAAAAAATGGGTGTTGTGTTTGAAAACAAAACGATTGTTCATGGCGAATGGCGAGATGCAGATGATCGTTTGAAGCGTCAAAGACGTAAAAAAGCACCAAATGAAATTGAAGAAAAAGCAAAACGCCTTGTCAGAAAACCGAAAGCCGTCAAACCTGGATATAAAAAGAAAATGACACGTGAGATGGATAAGATCAAAAGACAAGAACGTAGAAAGTCAAAGCGTAACGGAAAGTAGGGGGACACATTGTTGAAGATTGGATCACATGTATCCATGAGCGGAAAACATATGCTACTTGCAGCGAGTGAGGAAGCTGCCTCTTATGGTTCAAATACTTTTATGATTTATACAGGTGCACCGCAAAATACGCGCCGTAAAAAAATTGAAGATCTCAATATTGAAGCTGGACAAGCGCATATGAAAGAGCATGGTATGACAGATATCGTCGTTCATGCACCGTATATTATTAATATTGGGAACACAGTGAATCCAGCGACATTTGAGCTTGGAGTGGATTTCCTTCGCTCTGAGATAGAGCGTACAGAAGCGCTAGGTGCAAGACAAATTGTTCTTCATCCAGGTGCGCATGTCGGAGCAGGTGCAGATGCTGGAATTCAAAAAATCATTGAAGGTCTTAATGAAGTCATTGTGAAGGGGCAGGAGGTTCAAATTGCGCTGGAAACAATGGCGGGAAAAGGATCAGAGTGCGGAAGAAGCTTTGAAGAGCTTGCCCAAATTATTGACGGTGTGACACATAACGAAGCACTTTCTGTTTGCTTTGATACGTGTCACACGCACGATGCAGGTTATCCCATTGTGAGTGATTTTGATGGAGTATTAGAAGAATTTGATCGAATTGTCGGGATCGACCGAATCAAAGTTCTTCATATTAATGATAGTAAAAATGTACAAGGCGCAAGAAAAGACCGACATGAAAATATCGGTTTTGGAGAAATTGGTTTTGATGCCCTGAGCTATATCGTTCATCATCCACAGCTTCAAGATATGCCGAAGATTCTAGAAACGCCTTATGTAGGTGAAGATAAAAAGAACAAGAAACCACCTTATAAATTCGAAATTGCGATGCTGAAAGAAAAGCAATTTGATGAAGGTTTACTAGATAAGATTACGGGTCAATAAAAGTGCATGCAATGTGATGAGGTGCCGCTAAATGCGGCCCTTTTTTGCCTAATTTGTGAACTGATTAAACAGATCGTTGACGGTCTGTGCAGTTTGTTTAGACGTAATCGCTTCCACTTGCTTAAGCAGCCGGTTGCGCTCTGCATCGTTAAAAATATTGACGTTTTTCCCATTCATGAGTTTGGCGACCTCAGCAGCCTGATTGGATGTTAAACTGACCCCATACTGTTTCGCATACCTTAACAAGTCATTTGCTGTGATCTGATTCAGACGCTGCAACACAATTTTTTGAATTAAAATCAATTCCATTCCTCCCCTCTGTATCAATGTATGGGCGAAAACGGAAAATGTGCAAAAAATTTTATTTTACTCTGTGAAATGATAAAATAGTAAAGTGAATAAAATGTTCATTGAAAACTAAACATGTGTAGAAGGGAGAACGTATGGCAAATAGTAAACAGCATAAAAAGGAATCAGTGCCTCATTTTATTTTGAGAATTTTTCTGATTCTAGTAGGAGCTGCATGTGCGGCAGTCAGCATTGAATTATTTTTAGTGCCAAACAATATTATTGATGGAGGCATCATCGGTATTTCGCTTATTTTGGATTATCTTTTTACGGATAACCCATTCATTAATTTTGCGACGATTGTTGTCATTTTAAATATTCCATTTATGATATCAGGATACAAACATATTGGGAAAACCTTCTTGATTTCCACTGTGATTGGGATTGTCAGCTTGGCCGTGATTGAATCTTCACTCCATCATGTAGAAGCATTTACGACGCAGCCGATTTTAGCTACTGTATTTGGGGGGCTGTTACTCGGGTTTGGCGTTGGGCTTGTGATACGGAATGGAGGCTCAATGGACGGAACGGAAATCTTAGGAATTCTTCTGACGAAAAAAATTCCTTTCTCCGTCGGTGAGTTTGTCATGATCGTCAATGTGTTCATTTTTATTTGGGCGGGCTTTGTATTCGGACCGGAGCAAGCTATGTATTCTGTCATGACATATTATTTGGCAATGAAAACAATTGATGCTGTCATTCAAGGACTAGATGAAACAAAAGCTGTCATTATCGTTTCGGATTATTATGATGAAATTTCAGATGCGATTCTTCATCGTCTCGGCAGGGGAACGACCAAACTTAGAGGAAAAGGCGGTTATACCGATGAAGAAAAAGATGTCATTTACGCCGTCGTGACAAGACTTGAAATTACGAAGCTGAAATCTATTGTGTTTGAAATTGATGGTCAAGCCTTTATTACGATTATGGATACGCATGAAACAAAAGGCGGTAAATTCAAAACAGCCATTCATTAGCTTTTATTTTACTTTTTTATCTTTCTTTTATATAATGAAATGTATGTATGGACAAAGAAAATGGCTTTTGCCATTTTCTTTTTGTTGTATAAATCGTAATCATTCTTTTTATATTGGATTAAAGGTGGAAAGATTTATGGCAAAGCCAATTATTGAAATGAAGGACATTTCGTATTCATATGGACAGCGAAATGTCATCGATCACATTCATTTAACGGTAGAGGAAGGAAACTTTCTAGCACTTGTTGGACCGAATGGATCTGGTAAAACAACCTTATTAAAATGCCTGCTTGGCTTGATTAAACCACAGCAGGGAGAATTGAAGCTCTTTGGCACACCTGCTCAAAAATTTAAAGACTGGGATCAAATTGGATTTGTTTCTCAAAAGGCGAATAGCTTTAATACAGGTTTTCCTGCTTCTGTATACGAGGTCGTGGCAAGTGGTTTAACGGCGAAGATTGGTTTATTCAAACGCATGAGTAAGCAGGATAAGCTTCAAGTAGATGAGGCCATACGTTCAGTTGGCATACAAGACTTAAAACACCAAAACATTGGTGAGCTTTCAGGCGGTCAGCAGCAGCGTACATTTATTGCCCGTGCGCTCGTCAGTCAGCCGAAGCTGCTCATTTTAGATGAGCCGACTGTGGGTGTAGACCAAAGAACAGTAGAGGGCTTTTATCAGCTGTTAGAAACATTGAACAAAGAAAAAGGAATGTCTTTAATTCTCGTTACACATGATGTAGGAACCGTTTCTGACAAAGTCACGCATGTGGCTTGTTTAAATCAGACACTTCATTTTCATGGAGATGCGGAAACGTTTGATTCGATGGATGATCAGGCGCTTTCTCAGTTTTACGGGCATGACATTCAAGTGATTCATCACGATCATCACCATCATGGGGGACATGAATAATGCTATTTCCATTTTTTCATTATGAATTTTTACAAAATGCGTTTATCGCAGGGATGCTGATCGGCTTTATTGCGCCCTTACTTGGTGTATTTATTGTCGTGAGAAGGCTCTCTCTCATCGCAGATGCGCTTAGTCACGTGTCACTTGCTGGGATAGCGGCAAGTTTATTCCTTGATAAAAAGTTTGGACTTTTGACAGGGGTTAGCCCGCTTTACTTAGGAATGGCTTTTTCTGTGGCTGGCTCATTGTTTATTGAACGTCTGCGCTCTGTGTATAAACATTATCAGGAGCTGGCGATTCCCATTATTTTATCAGGTGGTATTGGGATCTCTGTTATTTTCATTTCACTTGCAAATGGTTTTAATACAGATTTGTTCAGCTATTTGTTTGGAAGTGTCAGTGCGGTTTCAAGGCTCGATCTTTGGATCATTGTTGGGATCTCACTTGTCGTTGTATTAGTGGTTGTGCTCTTGTATAAAGAATTGTTTTTGCTTTCTTTTGATGAAGAACATGCGAAGGCTTCTGGTATTTCAGCGAAGTGGATTCATTTTATTTTTATTTTAGTTGTTGCACTTGTCATCGCAGCATCGATGCGTATTGTCGGTACACTCCTAGTGTCCGCACTCATGACACTGCCAGTTGCGGCAAGTATTCGGATTGCCAAAGGGTTTAAACAGGCGATTTTCCTTTCCATCTTATTTGGGGAATTGTCTGTCATGGTCGGCTTGATTTTAAGTTATTATCTTGATTTAGCGCCGGGTGGAACCATTGTGATGCTGTCTATTTTGATTTTAATCGGGTGTATTAGTATTGGGAAATTCAGAAGGGGGAATCATCATGAACGTACAAGAAGCGCTTGATTTATTAAAGGAAAAAGGCTATAAATATACAAGCAAACGTGAAGATATGCTTCAATTGTTTTCTGATTCTGATAAATACTTGACCGCTAAAAATGTATTAACAGCTTTAAGTGAAGATTACCCAGGGCTTAGTTTTGATACGATTTATCGAAACCTGTCTTTATATGAAGATCTTGGGATATTAGAGACAACGGAATTATCAGGGGAGAAACTGTTCCGTTTTAAATGTTCGTTTTCCCATCATCATCATCACTTTATTTGTTTGACGTGCGGTAAAACAAAGGAAATCGATGCTTGCCCTATGGACAAGCTTGATGCCGATCTAGAGGATTATCACATTAGCGGACATAAATTTGAAATTTACGGAACGTGTCCTTCTTGCGAACCGAAGGAAGTTCATTCATGAAAGAAGCCAGCCGATGGGCTGGCTTTTTGTTTTGTCATGTTGAAAACGTTTTACAAAGGATAGCTGTTTCATTAAAATGAGAACAACAGATCATCTATAGAAGCAGATTTGAGTCTTTAGAAATAGGGGGAGGGTCAAAAGTGGCGTATTATATCGTATTCGATGTAGGCGGGACAAAAACAAAGCATGGGGTCATGGATCGACATGGTGAGCTGATCACGAGCGGCGACTACGAAACAAACTGCAGGCAGCTTGAGCCGTTTTTAGAGGACATGGAGAACGTGGTGAAAGAGTATCAAAGGACTTGGGATATCAAAGGGATTGCGATGAGTCTTCCGGGGTTTGTTGACAGTCAAACGGGTTATACGGAATTTGCAGGAGCGATTATTGCTTTAAATGGCCAAAATGTCAAAACGCTTTTGGAAGAAAAAACATCACTTCGTGTAGAAGTAGAAAATGATGCGAACTGTGCAGCTCTGGCTGAAAAATTTAGTGGTCATGCGAAAGAGTGTGACAGCTTTATATGTATGACGCTTGGGACTGGTGTCGGCGGCGGTATTTTTGCTGGCGGAGAGCTTGTTCGCGGTGCCTCTTTTCGCGGCGGTGAATTTGGCATGATGCTGACAGAAACAGAAAACGGTCAGTTTACGACACTCAACAGCAGTGCTTCGACAGCTGGATTGATACGAAGCTACAAAGAGCAGCAAGGAATTCCACAAAGTCAGCAAATCGACGGTCAAGAAATCTTTGAAAAAGCCAAGCAAGATCCGGCCATTGAGAAGATGATCGATCAGTGGTACAAGCGAATCGCAATTGGCATTTACAATGTGGCAACAGTTCTCAATCCAGAGAAAATCCTCATTGGCGGGGGCGTGAGTGCAAGGCCCGATTTGATTCCAAACATTGAGAAACATTTACATACTTTGCATGCATGGAAAAACATACAGGTGACACTGGAAACGTGCTATTACTTCAATCAGGCAGGTATGATGGGTGCACTTTATCATTTTTTAATAAAAGAAGGACATCATCGTACAATCAAAAAGCCGATACATTAAACGTATCGGCTTCAGCGCGCAGACAAACCCTCGCATTCTTTGTCAGTCCTGCGTTCCGGTGCTCACGAATGTCAAATTCGCTCCGCTCCAGTACTCGTCCTTCCTAGGGCTGCAAAGGTTTTCTATCACGTTGAAACGAAGACAAAGGGCTAAAATAAAGTTCATTTTAGCCCTTTGTCAACAATCTGAAGCCGATACATTAAAAACGTATCGGCTTTTGATCTGTTTTAGTAAGCAGTTTGCAGACGCTTTTCATACTGTTTGATCCATTGGGATGCTTCTTGCCAGTTATTCACGCGAATGATCCGTTCATCAATTGGCATTTGATTATACGGTGAGTTAAACAGAATCACTGGAATGTCAGCTTCTTTTGCAATCATTGTGGCATTACCATGGTGATCTTCAAAAAACACATCGATCTTATGTTTTTGAACAGCTGCCACCTTATGATGTCCGCCAACAAGCTCGATATCGTCATAATGGACATGATTCTCCTCAAACCATTTGTAGGTGATGTCTGAGTGATGCTGCCTTCTGGCTGTGATATAAATCAATTGATGATGATGTTTCATTTGATTGAGGATTTCTTTTGCACCCTCGGCAGGCTTTGCCTGTTTATAAATAAGAGGCTCATACTCATTCATCCAGCCCCAAAATTCTTCATTTGAAATCTTTAAAAGCTTCGTCAAATCATATTCCGTCATATCATCTAGTGTGATGTCACATTGAAACGACTCATTTAAGTAGGGGACAAAGGTGTCCTGCGCCGTGACTGTGCCATCGATATCAATTCCTAAACGTAACATGCCCACACTCCTCATATTTATCCTCTTAAAGTGTAACATAATCAATTCACAATTCCAGCAAGTTTTAGCAAACATGAAACAGACATTTTTGCTCATACTAAAAAAGCTCCTTTCTATTAACCAAAAGGGGGAATTGATCATGGAAAGAGACGAAGATTTCAGAAGAAATGATCGTGAAATCGACACACACTTTAGTAATGATGATGGCTATTTAGAGGAAACAGCTGCTGAAATTGCAGAGCCATATCAAGCATCAAGAGATCGTGAAGACAGAAGAGAACGTGACCATGTAGGTGACGATTCAGGCAGTAAGGGGATAGGCTATACAGCACTCGCGATTGCGATTATCTCACTATTTGTCTTGCCGGTGCTATTAGGCGTAGCGGCAATCGTCGTTGGTTATATTGCAAGAAGAAAAGGAGCACATGCGCTTGGCGCATGGTCAATCGGGATCGGAATCGTTTCCGTCATCCTCGGCATCTTTATCACCCCGTTCTTTTAACAGGACAGGAACAGAAAAACGCCTGACAGTGATGTCAGGCGTTCTTTGTTATGCGTTCGCTTGTTTTGCTTTTTCAGCTTCCATTTTTGCATAATGTTCTTCAGCGATTTTATCGATTTCTTTTTTCAGTTCTTCGACCATTGTTTCTTCTGGTACTTTCCGAACAATTTCACCTTTGCGGAATAAGAGGCCTTCACCTCTAGCACCAGCGATGCCGATATCAGCTTCACGCGCTTCACCCGGACCGTTTACAGCACATCCGAGAACAGCTACTTTAATTGGTGCTTTAATTTTAGAAATATATTCTTCGACTTCATTTGCAATGCTAATGAGGTCAATTTCAATTCGTCCACAAGTTGGACAAGAGATGAGTGTGGCTGCATTTGATGCAAGGCCAAATGATTTTAATAATTCACGTGCCACTTTGACCTCTTCGACCGGGTCAGCACTTAATGAAATACGGAGTGTGTTACCAATCCCCATATTCAAGATTGCGCCAAGACCAGCAGCACTTTTGACCGTACCTGCAAATAACGTACCTGATTCTGTAATCCCAAGATGAAGAGGATAATCAAAGGCTTTTGCTGCTTTTTCGTATGCCTCAATCGCAAGGTTTACATCAGATGCTTTCATACTGACAATGATGTCATGAAAGTCTAGGTCTTCTAAAATTTTAATGTGATGCAGTGCACTTTCAACCATACCATCTGCTGTTGGATAGCCGTATTTATCAAGAATCTTTTTCTCGAGCGAACCGGCGTTTACCCCAATACGAATTGGAATGCCTTTTTCTTTTGCAGCTTTCACAACAGCTTCGACTTTTTCTCGTCTTCCGATGTTTCCTGGGTTGATACGAATTTTGTCTGCACCTGCTTCAATCGCTTTCAGTGCAAGCTTGTAGTCAAAATGAATGTCGACAACAAGGGGAATGTTGATTTGTTTTTTAATGTCCGCAATCGCATTTGCTGCACGCTCATCTGGGCATGCGACACGCACGATTTGACAGCCAGCTTCTTCTAAACGTTTAATTTCAGCTACTGTCGCTTCGACATCATGTGTTTTGGTTGTCGCCATACTTTGAATGACGACTTCATTGTTTCCACCTATAGTTAAAGGTCCCACTTTGACGGGACGCGTTTTTGTACGATGTGTGACTTCACTCACTTGTCAATCGCTCCTTAGTGTACATGCAATTCGTTTGCAGTGTACGACGTGTTTTACATCTCATATTGTAACAGTCTCTTCGTATGAATGACAAGGAATTAACGTTTTATCTCTTATAGACCGGAAACTTGTATGTGCTGCCTGCCCGAATTTCGTTCGCTTTGACGCCTTGATTCAGTGCTTCAAAGTCTTCGATCACTTCATCTAATGGCTTACTTGTATGTACGATAGAGACGACGGTTTGACCTTGTTTAACAGTGACAGTTTTATATGCCTGTTTTTCAGCTGTTTGAAAGGCGCTGGCGGGAACAGCAGGGCCTTCCTGAACGGGGATCGTTCCATTTTTCAAATCAAAAAAGATAATAAAGAGGACAAACAAACTGACTAGTAAAAAAATAATTCGCCGCATTTTACTCACCGCTTTTAAGAGTTTACTTCAGTGTATGCATGTCCTGAGTTGATAGAACCAAAAAGAGTGAAAAAGCTAGGGAAGGGCGGTTCTAGTGAGTTCTATTATGACTTGTAATCGGAAAAATCTTTGATAAGCCGAAGCGCTTTCTTTATTATGATAAAATAAAAAAAGGGGGAGAGTATATGAAGAAAATCAGTCAAAATATATATGTAAGAACACTAACAGAAAGTGATGCAGAAGCACTATTAACACTTGAACGAGAAAACCGCACCTATTTTCAGCAATTTACTCCTTTGGTTCAGGATGATTTTTTTACTGTACCTCGTCAAAAGGAACGGATTAACCGCAGTATGCAAAGGCGTGCAAAAGATGAAGCCTATATGCACGGTATTTTCTTAAATGAAACAGATGCATTAATTGGAACGATCTCACTCCATTCTGTTGAAAGAGGACCGATTCAAGGGGCTTTGCTTGGATATGTGCTTGATGAAAGGCAAGGCGGGAAGGGGTATATGACAGAGGCGATTCGTTTGATTATCGATTATGCCTTTTATGAACTGTACCTTCACCGCATTGAGGCTGGCGTAAAACCATCTAACATTGGTTCCATTCGTGTGCTTGAGAAGACAGGGTTTGAAAATGAGGGACTTCATCGTAAAAAAGTAAAGATCAATGATAAGTGGGAGGATCACTATATGTTTGCGATCATCCATCCAGATGAGTCATAGGGTCAAAACAAATAAAAAAGCTCCCCGAAATGAGGGAGCTTATTTTTTTGCAGGTATTTCTTTAACGACAAGATATAAGAAAATAAAGTTAATCACCCAATTTAATAAAAATGAGTTCGCAACCGGCGTGTTTAATGCACTCATGATGGCGAAAAAGACGGTTGTTAATGTGAGTGAATAGGCAGAGAGCTTCCAAAGCATTTGAAAGGACAGCTCTTTTTGCTGCATTCGTTTAATAAATGTACCAAGCATGGCTAGGAATGTTGCGCTGATGAACATGAGAGCAGCAGTAGATAGGTACAGCAGGACACAAATGACAGGGATAATGATCGCTTGATTCTGGTTTGTGACGCTGGCAAGTTCATCTTTTGTGAGTGTTCCGCCAAGCAGCTGGTATGGAATATCTGTCATTTGTCCGTCAATGGCAATCACTGCTTTTTCTTTCAATAACGCAATGGCTGTTTGTTTTGATTCAAGCTCACTTGATTTTATTTTTTCAGCGGGATCAAAGATAATCGTGATGCCGTTTTCTTCTTTTTCGATCGGCGTGCTTTGATCCGCTTGAAGCGTTCCTTTTTCAATGGAAAAGTCGGGTAAATCTTTTTTAATCACATGCTGAAATCCTGACATCGCATTTGAAATCTCTTGGCTCATATGATAGCCCTGGGGGACAGCTGCGATGATCGAAAGGATAAAGATGAATAAAATGGCCTTTCCAATCCCAGTAAAACGTGCTCTGGCAATATCTTTTGGTGAATAAATTCCTTTTAACAATAAACTAAATACGTTCAACCGATTCACTTCCTACATTCTTTTCTATTTCTCACATTGTATCAATGTCTATCCATCCAGTACAAGTACGGCCTTCATTACTGGTTAAGATAGAAGGAATGAGGCATAATGTATACAGCATATAAAAAGGAGGCGGCTGCGGATTGGACGTGCTGTATTGGGTTTTGATCGGCTGTGCATTTATCATTGCGTTTGTGGGACTTGTCTATCCAATCATTCCTAGTGTGGTTTTCATGGTTCTTGGGTTTATTTTATATGGGCTCTTTTTTAGCTTTGAGAAATTGACGCTCACCTTTTGGCTCATTCAAGCCATGTTTACAGCTGTGTTATTTGCCGCGGATTATGTCTCCAATCTGATTGGGGTGAAACGCTTTGGCGGCAGCCAGGCGGCCATTTGGGGAAGTACCATTGGGCTTTTAGCCGGTCCTTTTGTGATTCCGATTGCTGGAATTATCATTGGTCCATTTATCGGCAGTGTCATCGCAGAGCTGCTCGTTCATCAAAAAGATCTGAAGACAAGTGTGAAAGTGGGGCTTGGCTCATTAATTGGTTTTGTGTCAGGCGTATTTGCAAAAGGGTTGATTCAAGCACTGATGCTGGGAATCTTTTTGTTTTATGTGCTTCGCTAAATGCAAAATCGGTGTTTAACACTCTTTCTGAAGGGTTAAATACAAAATAAACACTGAAATGTTTCAGATCATGAGCAATAACGTTGAAACAAGCCGTTTCTTTTGATACTCTTTGATTAGGGTGAATTGCTTGCTTACTAAGGAAGCATTTCAGTACATACATTTCTAAGGAGGAATTTAACCATGGCTTTTAAACTTCCAGAATTACCATATGCTTACGATGCATTAGAACCACATATCGACAAGGAAACAATGACGATTCACCACACAAAACACCACAACACTTATGTAACAAACTTAAACAAAGCAATCGAAGGTGTATCAGCTCTTGAAGATCAATCAATTGAAGAGCTAGTGGCTAACTTGAACTCTGTGCCTGAAAACATTCGTACAGCTGTACGTAACAATGGCGGAGGACATGCGAACCACTCATTATTCTGGACGCTTCTTTCACCAAACGGTGGCGGCGCACCAACTGGTGAACTTGCAGATGCGATCGAAAAAGAATTAGGCGGATTTGAAAAATTCAAATCTGATTTCGCTGCAGCAGCTGCAGGACGCTTTGGTTCTGGTTGGGCATGGCTTGTTGTGAACAATGGCAAACTTGAAATCACAAGCACACCAAACCAAGATTCTCCTTTAACTGAAGGAAAAACACCAATCCTAGGACTAGACGTTTGGGAGCATGCTTACTACCTAAACTACCAAAACCGTCGTCCTGATTACATTTCAGCATTCTGGAATGTTGTGAACTGGGATGAAGTGGCTCGCCTTTACAGCGAAGCTAAATAAATGATTTGATTTTAAAAGGCCTGCTTCTCTCTGAGAGCGGGTCTTTTTATATTTTCCCTCCTTTTTTTACATATCTGCCTTTTGATGAGACAGACTATTGTGTAGAAAAGGAGAATGAATGATATGAGCAGATTAAAGAAAATGTTCGGGGACATGGATGTCACAAGAGATTTATTGCTCCTCCTCACGATTGGTGGATTATACGCACTTGCGATTGCGCTTTCGAATACGTTTGTGAACGTGTATTTATGGAAACAGTCTGGGCGATTTACAGACCTTGCGATTTATAACTTGGCAATTGTTGTCCTTCAGCCCATTACCTTTTTATTTGCTGGACGGCTCGCTAAAAAAATAGATCGTGCATTTGTCCTTCGTTTCGGTGTCATCTTCTTAGCCGCTTTTTACTTAATTGTTCTCATGGCAGGAGAGCAAGCGGCAGCTCGGCTCGTGTTATTAGGCAGTGTGCTTGGAATCGGCTATGGTTTTTACTGGCTTGCCTTTAACGTGCTCACTTTTGAGATTACTGAACCTGAAACAAGGGATTTCTTTAATGGATTTTTAGGAGTGCTTACCTCTACAGCCGGTATGATCGGGCCGCTCATTGCAGGAATTGTCATTTCTCAATTAACGGATGATACAGGCTATACAGTGATTTTCACTTTATCGCTTTTTTTGTTTTCACTAGCGGTTGTGATGAGTTTTTTCCTCAAGAGGAGACAATCAAAAGGAAAATTTATCATTAAGCAAATTTGGAAAGAGCGCCATGCGGACGAGAATTGGCGTAAGATCACAACTGCTCACTTTTTTCAGGGGCTCCGTGAAGGCGTGTTTGTCTTTTTAATCAGTGTCTTTGTGTTTATTGCAACAAACAGTGAGCTTGCTTTAGGCACATTTGGTCTAGTCAATTCAGGTGTTGCCTTTTTTGCCTATTTTTTTGCTACTCGTTTGATTAAGAAAAAATGGCGCAAAAAAGCGATTATGTTTGGCGGGCTTATTTTATACGGCGCTTTATTTTTAATCGTCTTTCACTTGTCCTATGTATCACTGCTTATGTACGCAGTAGCCATTGCGATTGGCTACCCGCTTCTGCTAGTTCCGTATGTCTCTTTAACTTACGATGTCATCGGTCATGCCAGATATGCAAGAAAAGCCCGAATTGAATATATTGTCGTCAGAGAACTATTTTTAAATACAGGGCGTATTTGTTCGATTGTCTTTTTTCTTTTATCTGTCACCTTACTGGGCGATCGGCTTGGGATTCCTGCTTCACTTGTCGTACTCGGAGCGGGGCACACCCTTATTTATTATTTTGTAAAGGACATTCATTTAAAAGAGAAAACAGCTGATATAGAAGAGGCTGACGGTCAAAAGCCTGTTTCTCAAACGAACCTTATGAAGGGAGAAAGGTAAAATTTCTTACCAATGGAACATCAAATTTCTAGATAAATGATAGAAAAACCGCTAAAATGATGATGGCACCTTTTATACACAAAAAGGGGTGCCATTTCTTTCTTGATAGAAAAGGTGATGTGATGAGAAACAAGAAAAACAAAAAAGACGCGAAGGAAGGGCGCAAAACACTTCCGATCCGGCTGAATTTATTATTTTTAGCTGCGTTCATTATTTTTACCGGTGTTGTGGTCAGACTCGGTTTTGTGCAGATTGTGAATGGAGAAGATTATAAAAAGCAGGCAGAAAAACAAGAAGACGTGAATGTCAGCTCATCTGCTCCGCGCGGAAAAATTTATGATCGAAACTATAACACGATTGTCAGCAATAAAGCGCTAAATGCCATTACATATACGAGAACCTCGACGACTTCACAAGAAGAGCGGCTCAAAGTGGCAAAAAAATTAGCGGATATGATTCACGTAAGTACGAAGAAAATCACAGATCGTGATAAAAAAGATTTCTGGATCTTAACCCATCCGAATGAAGCGAAAAAGCTTGTTCAAAAAGAAGCCGATTTAAAGGGTGACGATAAGGTCTCTGATGATAAACTATACGAGCTCCAGCTGAAACGCATCACAGACAAGGAATTAAATCAACTGACGAAAAAAGATTTGCAAGTGCTTGCGATTAAAAGACAAATGGATGCAGGCTATGCACTTACGCCTCAATTCATAAAAAATGAAGACGTTAAACCAAGTGAAATTGCTTACGTCTCTGAGCATTTGGACGAGCTACCAGGTGTAGATGTCACAACAGACTGGTCGCGCAGCTATCCTTATAAAGGACTGCTCCGCAGTATGCTCGGCAGTGTGTCTTCAAGTGATGAAGGTCTTCCGTCGTCTCTGCTTGAACATTATCTATCACTCGGCTACAGCCGAAATGATCGTGTAGGAAAAAGCTATCTTGAATATCAATATGAAGATGTGCTACAAGGTCAAAAAGAAAAAGAACAAAGTACAACGGATAAAGAAGGCAATGTCACAAGCTCTAAAGTGTTAACAGAAGGAAAGAGCGGGAAAGACCTTGTGCTGACGATTGATATTCAGCTGCAAAAAGCGGTGGAAAAAATCATCGAAAAGAACTTGAAAAGTGCGAAGCAAAGAGGCGGAACAGAACTTCTTGATCGTGCGTTTGTTGTCATGATGGACCCGAGAAATGGGGAAGTGCTCTCGATTGCGGGTAAACAGATTACCAATAAGAATGGGACATACAAATTTGATGACTATGCACTAGGAACGATGACATCATCATATGCGATGGGATCAGCAGTAAAAGGGGCAACTGTGCTGACAGGTTATAAAACAGGCGTCCTTCACATTGGAAGCACCCAATACGATGAACCGCTCTATATCGCTCAGTCACCGCCGAAAAAATCCTATCAAAATATGGGACTCATTAATGATTTAACCGCACTAGAACGTTCATCAAACGTATATATGTTTAAAACAGCGATTGCAATTGGGAAAGGGGAATATCGTAAGAATCAGCCGCTCCCAATTGATACAAAGGCGTTTGATACGTTCCGTTACAATTTTAGTAAATTTGGTCTTGGAGTTGAGACAGGTATTGACCTGCCAAACGAAGCAACCGGCTATCGTGGAACGTCTACACAATCCGGTCTTTTACTTGACTATGCGATTGGACAATATGACACGTTTACACCGCTACAAATGGCGCAATACGTTTCAACGATTGCCAATGGTGGCTATCGTTTACGTCCTCAGCTCGTAAAAGAAGTGAGAGAGCCAGATCCGCAAAGAGGCATTGGGGCTGTAACGGAGTCCGTCAAGCCGGATGTACTGAATAAGCTCGATATGACAAGTGATGAGATCAAACGCGTACAGCAAGGATTCAAGCTTGTGATGCAGAACCCAAGAGGCACAGCATATTCGAACTTTGGCAACAAAAAATACAATCCAGCTGGCAAAACAGGGACCGCTCAATCATTCTATGACGGCCCGATTAAAAGCAAACGAGGCACACCGACGTATAACACAACACTTGTTGCGTATGCGCCTGCTGATAATCCAGAAGTAGCGATTTCAGTTGTCGTGCCTTGGGTGTATCAAGATTACAACCAGCGCTATCCGATTACAAATGATATTGGTGAACAAGTATTAGACAAGTACTTTGAACTGAAATCGAAACAGGAAAGCAACGACACACAAGCGAAGAACAAAAACAAAATTGAAAATGAAGCAGAAACAAATAACTAGACCTATTCTAGGTAAAAACGCTCACTTTTTGTGGGCGTTTTTTTATATTTTCTACAAACTTTTCGATATAAATTGACAAAAATCATAAAAAACCCCGCAATTTCTCTACAAATCTTCGACATTTACAAAACCTTAACATTCCATTTAAACGAAATTAATAAAGAACCTTTAATGTATTACTCGTAGGACAAATTATTCAGGGGGTATTCTTGAAATGAAAAAGAACAAATTATGGCTGCTTACTTTCCTTACTATCGCATTGTTAGCATTCGTCACAGCATGCGGAAACAGCAGCTCAAGCGGAGATTCAAAAGACAGTAAAGGAAATGCTTCAAACAAAGATGAGGCATCAGGTTCCATTACCATCTCAGGATCATCTGCGATGCAGCCTTTAGTTCTTGCGGCAGCAGAAAAATTCATGGATAAACATCCAAAAGCCGATATTCAAGTACAAGCCGGCGGTTCAGGAACAGGACTTTCTCAAGTATCAGAAGGATCTGTACAAATTGGGAACTCAGATGTATTCGCAGAAGAGAAAGACGGAATCGACGCAAAAGCTTTAAAAGACCACAAAGTAGCAGTTGTTGGAATGGCGGCAGCTGTTAACCCTGAAGTTGGTGTCAAAGACATCACAAAGGACGAATTGAAAAAAATCTTCACTGGTAAAATCAAAAACTGGAAAGAGCTTGGCGGGAAAGACCAAAAAATCACACTTGTGAACAGACCAGACTCATCAGGAACTCGTGCAACATTTGTGAAATATGCACTTGACGGCGCGACTCCTGCAGAAGGAATCACAGAGGATTCTTCAAACACAGTGAAAAAGTTGATTGCAGAAACACCAGGTGCGATTGGGTACCTAGCATTCTCTTATTTAACAGATGACAAAATTACACCGCTTAGCATTGATGGTGTGAAACCAGAAGAAAGCAATGTAGAAAGCGGTAAATATACAATTTGGGCATACGAGCACTCTTATACAAAAGGTGAGCCAGAAGGTTTAGCAAAACAATTTTTAGATTACTTGATGAGTGACGAAGTACAAAAAGAAATCGTTAAAGACCAAGGCTACATCTCAGTCTCTAATATGAAAGTAGAAAGAGACGCAACAGGCAAACAAACAGATAAGTAAAAGGTCTTGAATTGATGATGAAGGAAAAGTGGAGCTTTTCACTTTTCCTTTTATGACATTCATAGGAGTGTAGAAAAAGATGAAACAGATAGAACATACAGAAGCGAGCGATCGACTGATCAGCTCGAAAAAAAATAGGCAAATGGATGAAGTAAGAGGAAGTATTTTGGTGAAATTTTGCGCATTCTTAATGATTGCTGTATCAATCGCCATCACGATCTTCCTTGGTATTAAGGGTTTACAATCTTTCATCGTAAATGGTGTAAGCCCAATTGAGTTCTTAACCAGTATCAATTGGAACCCTACAGCAGAAAATCCGCAATACGGCGCATTTCCGTTTATCTTTGGATCAATCGCTGTCACGCTTCTATCAGCACTCATAGCAGCACCGCTAGGCATCGCAGGAGCGATCTTTATGACAGAAATTGCACCTGCATGGGGACGAAAAATTCTCCAGCCAGTGATTGAACTGCTTGTAGGGATTCCATCCGTTGTTTACGGATTCATAGGTCTTACAGTATTGGTGCCGTTTATTGGACACTTCAAGTCAAGCGGTTCAGGGCACAGTGTTTTAGCAGGAACGATTGTCCTGTCTATTATGATTCTGCCGACTGTTACATCCATTGCAACTGATGCAATGGCTTCACTTCCAAAAAGTTTACGTGAGGGATCGTATGCATTAGGCGCAACAAGATGGCAAACGATCAGACGTGTTCTTGTACCGGCAGCGCTTCCGACATTAATGACAGCGGTCGTGCTTGGAATGGCAAGAGCATTTGGAGAAGCCCTTGCCGTTCAGATGGTCATTGGAAACACGCGTAATCTACCAGAAAGTATTATGGACACAGCTGGTACATTAACAACCATTATTACGTTAAACATGGGACATACAACGTATGGAAGTGTTGAAAACAATACACTTTGGTCAATGGGACTTGTCCTTCTAGTTGTATCATTTATGTTCATACTCATTATCAGATACTTGTCATCTAGGAGGAAGATTTAATGAATAGCAAAATGACCGATCGTTTTGCCACAATTGTTTTTGGATTATGTGCCGCCATTATTACGGCGATACTTGTTGGCTTGTTTTCTTATATCATCTTCAACGGTGCCAAAGAATTAAATTTTGACTTTTTGACTACCCGCTCAAGTGCGATTGGCTCTGGCGGCGGTATCAGGGATCAGCTGTTTAACTCGTTTTATATTCTATTTATTACGATGCTGTTTACCGTGCCTCTTGGCGTGGGCGGTGGGGTGTACATGGCAGAATATGCACCTCAAAACAAAGTGACTGATTTTATTCGTACATGTATTGAAGTGTTATCGTCTCTGCCATCGATCGTCATCGGTATGTTTGGTTTGCTGATGTTTGTTAATTTAACAGGATGGGGCTATACGATCATCGGAGGAGCCCTTGCGCTAACTGTCTTTAATCTGCCAGTGATGGTCAGGGTGACAGAAGATGCACTTCGATCTGTACCGAAGGATCAAAAGGAAGCATCGCTTGCGCTCGGTGTGACAAAGTGGCATACAGTGAAGACGGTTCTGATCCCAGGTGCGATTCCATCCATTATTACCGGAGCGATTTTAGCATCGGGAAGAGTTTTCGGTGAGGCGGCTGCTCTTCTTTTCACAGCAGGTCTTTCAACACCGCGTCTTGATTTTACAAACTGGAGTCCTTTCTCCGATACGTCACCACTGAATATTTTTAGACCGGCAGAAACATTAGCCGTTCATATATGGAACGTCAATACACAGGGGATTATTCCAGATGCAGAGGCCATTGCAAATGGTGCATCAGCCGTACTTGTGCTCTCTGTATTAGTATTCAACTTAGCAGCTAGATGGCTTGGTTCATTTATTCATAAGAAGCTTACGTCAAAATAAATAGTGAGAGGTGTGAAGGGGATATGGTTCAAATGCTAGCAGAAAAAAAAGAGATTGCAGCAAAAAAGGCTCCACTTCAAGCGGAACAGATTCTACAGGTGCAGGATTTAAGTATTTATTATGGTGAAAAAAGAGCAGTCAATCAAATTTCATTTGAAATTGAAAAAAATGCAATCACTGCATTAATCGGCCCATCAGGGTGCGGAAAATCGACTTTTTTACGCAGCATTAACCGCATGAACGACCTAATTCCAGGTGCACGAAGTGAAGGGGCGATCATGTACGAAGGGCTAAATATTTTGGATGACCGTATTAATGTGGTGAATTTAAGAAGGGAAATCGGGATGGTCTTCCAAAAGCCAAATCCATTTCCTAAATCCATCTATAATAACATTACGCATGCACTAAAATATGCGGGTGAAAAAAGGAAATCAGTGCTTGATGATGCGGTAGAAGAAAGCTTAATAAAGGCAGCGCTATGGGATGAGGTCAAGGATCGCTTGCACCGCTCTGCCTTATCATTATCAGGCGGCCAGCAGCAGCGCCTCTGTATTGCACGTACCCTTGCGATGAAACCTAGCGTGCTTTTATTAGATGAACCGGCTTCTGCCTTAGACCCGATCTCAAATGCAAAAATCGAAGAATTATTATCGGAATTGAAACATGATTATTCGATTGTCATTGTCACACACAATATGCAGCAAGCGTTACGTGTATCTGATCATACAGCCTTCTTCCTGAACGGTGATCTAGTGGAATACGATGCGACTGAACGTATCTTTACACGTCCTGCGCAGCAAAAAACAGAAGACTATATTAATGGTCGATTCGGATAAGGCGGGTGGATTTTGATGAATGCAGTAGCAACTGAAACAGCCAAAAAAGAAGTGTTTCGTGTGAATGATATGAACCTTTGGTACGGACAACATCACGCACTGAAGCATATTGATTTAGACATTAAAGAGCATGAGGTCACAGCGATTATCGGTCCGTCCGGATGCGGAAAGTCAACATTTATAAAGACCTTAAATCTCATGGTCAAAACAGTGCCAGGTGTGAAAATCACCGGGGATATGATGTATAATGGTGACAATATTTTAAAAGGCCGTGTCGATCTAGTGGAACTGCGTAAAAACGTCGGGATGGTCTTTCAAAAAGGAAACCCATTCCCTCAATCTATTTTTGATAATGTCGTCTATGGACCAAGAATTCACGGGGTGAAGAGCAAGCAGCAATTGAAAGAAATCGCTGAAAAAGCGCTTCGTGATGTTGCCCTTTGGGATGAAGTGAAAGATCGATTAAGTGCGCCTGCATTAGGTCTTTCCGGCGGTCAGCAGCAGCGTCTTTGTATCGCAAGAGCCATTGCCACAAGCCCGGATATTCTATTAATGGATGAACCAACATCTGCGCTTGATCCTGTTTCAACATTAAAGATTGAAGAATTGATCATGAAACTGAAAGAGAAATACACGATTGCCATTGTGACACATAACATGCAGCAAGCGGCAAGGGTATCCGACCGAACAGCGTTCTTCTTGATGGGCGAGCTTGTTGAGGTCAATGATACGAATGTGATGTTTTCAGAGCCAAATGATCAAAGAACAAATGATTATATATCAGGACGATTTGGATAATCAAAAACCCCCTGGAGGTCAATGCCGTCAGGGGGTTTTTGATGTTATTTTGTTAAGGCTTTGACGATTTGTTTGAATGTCATACCTGTTTTTAAATTAAATTTGCCGGCACGAATTTCTTTATGGTAGCCTGCGTCTATCACGTAATCATTAAAATCTTTAGACGAGTTGATGATTCCGTCCTTTTCAAGCATGTCTGAAACATCACTTGTGCTCATACCGTTTTTAATCACGAATTTAACCGTTTTGCCTTTTGGCTTGTCCGTTGTTTGTTTATCGTTCTGAGAATCGCCGTCTTCACTTGCTTTCAGCGCTTTTTCTTTATAATCAAGAAGTTGTTGATATGTTTCACGGCTGACGGAGACTTCTTTTTTAGAGTCTAAGTAATTTTTCACGTCAGTGTCTGTCACTTTCGCTGCGAGGGTTTCTTTTGTTGTAGAATCAGCTGCCGCTTCATCTTTTCCAGTAAGGAAAAAGACGATCGCCAGAACACCAGTTGCAAGAATCATACCTGCTGCAAACGTTTGGATGCTTTTTTTCGTCATACAAGCACCCTCTCGTTGTCTTTAATGATCATGTTCACATCTTCTACAGATACATGCTCAGCGCGCGCAATGGCCTCAGGAGACATGCCATTTTGATGCTTTGAAATGATTTGTCTTGCAATAGATGGATCAATTTCTGAATGCTTGCGGACAACGATGTTTGTTTCAAGCAATTCTTCTTCAAGAACCTTCATTTTCTTTTTCAGTTTATAGATTTCTTGCATTGCAGATAGTTGAAGTGTTTCAAGTTCCTGTTCGACTTCTTTAATCGGCTCTCTTTGAAAATATGAGAATGCGATCAGTACAATACTGACAACAAGCAATCCGATAATTGCAATTTCCATGTTTCATCACCTTTTATTCATATTTTAATGCTGAAAGCCAAAAAAGGCTCTCATGTTTGTTTCAGACAGTTTTCGACCCTTCTTTTTTATACCATAAAAAAGCTAGTTTCAAAAGGAATTGCTGAAAAAATCACCTTTTTTTCATCATTTTTCTTTTTATAGGGAAACCGAGTATGAAAACCTTGCCCGCTGTTAAAATAAAAGAAGACGGATCAGATGAAAAAAAGCTGTGGAACAAAGAGGGGGTTCTCATGTATACAGTACGACAAAGAACGTGTTTTTATAGGGGAGAAGGCGATTTTTCATCACATGACCAGACAATATGGATCAGGATGCGGGTGGAATGCATTGAAAAATGAAATTGGTGAAAAAACATTCTAGCATTCCTTAGCTAGAAGTGGTATTATAGTTAGGTCTGAATGTGAATTGATTTTAGTTTGGAGGGAAAAACATGCGCGTAAATATTACTCTAGCTTGCACTGAATGCGGTGAGCGTAACTATATTACTAAAAAGAATAAGCGAAACAATCCAGATCGCGTTGAATTCAAAAAGTATTGCTCACGTGATAAAAAACAAACTTTACATCGTGAAACAAAGTAAGCAGCAGGGAATTTTCCTGCTGTTTTTTTATGATGGGAGATGAACCTGTATGAAAAAGGAGCTCCGCCTTCAAACATTAGCCATGCTTGATCAGATAAGCGCTGAAGAGTTCAATCGCCACGCCGCTCTACTTCATGAACACGTGTTGCAGCTGCCAGCATGGAAACAGGCGAAAACGATTGCTTTGACTATGTCTAGGGGAAAAGAAATACCGACAATGCCTCTGATTGAAAAAGCGTGGGAAGAAGGAAAAACAGTTTGTATTCCCACCTGTTTTCCGAAAACAAAAGAGATGGTGTTTTATGAATATACACCTGAAACAAAGATGAAATCCAGCTACTTTGGGCTATTGGAGCCAGACCCTCTTGAGTCTACAGCTGTACATAAAGAAGCCATTGATTTGATCATTGTCCCTGGGGTGTGCTTCGATCAGCACGGCTACCGTATCGGTTACGGAGGCGGCTATTATGATCGCTACTTAGCGGACTACCACGGGGTAACCATTGCCCTTTGTTTGTCTTTACAGCAGACAAGGCATATTCCGGCTGAAACGCACGACATACCGGTGTCTATGATTGTCAGTGAAAAAGGTACGTTATATCAAAAGTGAAAGCCCGCTCATTGTCCAAAAACGGGCTTTTTGTGTTGAGATCGTTTCATTAGCTCATGGCATTTTAGCTAGTAGGAGGCGTGTTTTGAAAAAATTTCGAGGAAAGAAAAGATACTTCCGTAATTTGTGGGAGGAAGTGAATACTTTTGACTTACAACTTGATCATGATTATTGGTTCGATTTTTTTCATACCCATCTTGATTTTTGGGGTGTTGGGAAAAATAGCTTGAAAATAAGAAGAGAGCATATTAAAGCTAATGTCGCCTTGTACAATAGAACACTCAAGCTGCTTGAAGGTTTTGAAAAGCCATATCAAACATGGATTTGTATTTACGAACAAGATCCTGCATTAGACGCAGTATATATCCATACACCAAATCCAAACGATCACAACTTCCCGCACAAGATCGAAGAGTTAGAGTGGAATGGTAAACTGCCTCATACGTTCAAGGATTTGATTGATCTTCAACAATTTGATGTAGCTTATCTTCAAACAGAGTATGGAGAAGAGTTTTATATTCAATCAAAAGAACAAGGGATTAGGCTGTGAAAACTGACTAATAAAAGACGCCATTGTCAGCGATAAAAATGATGGTTCATGCATAAACAAATCCTATTTAAGCCACGATACGAACATAGGAGGGAATATGATGAATAAAATGATTTGGAGCATTGTGTTCACACTGTTTGCATTCGTTCTTGTGCAAAATCGTTATCGGCTCATGAATTTGATCTTAGGTCAAAACCAAGTGCGTCACTTTTTTATTAAATGGCTGATGAAAATCCCATATTTTCGGACGAAATTTATTCGCCAAGCATTCTAATCCCGCAAAAGCCGGGATTTTTTTGTTGAGAAATGCGTATAAGAGTAATTCTTGCTATAATAATGTAAAAAATGGAGCGCGAATGAATGAATGTCATAGATAGTCTATTTTGGCGAGTGATTGATGAACTCAGACAAAAAGGATACGAGATGATTCAAAGTCCGTACCCAGAAGATGAAATCTTTTTTGAAGCACCACGAAACTCAGGATATGATCTCATCCGTCTATATAGAAGAGATGTGAATTTTAGACAGGAGATCGTTCGAGATATGGAAGAGCAGGCCTTTCGGATGAATCAGTTGAGAGAAGCCATGCGTAAACGTTCTCTTCATCTCCTGCAGCTACAATTTACAGCTGATCATCCAGTAGATGATTGGGAAGACATAAACGGTCAACCGCAAAAACAGCAAAAGGTAACGGTGACACCTGTTTTACTGAATGAAGAAACCCTTCAAAACGATGGACACGAGCTGCAAAAATGGCTGAATACATCACTTTCGATTGATGTAGAAGAGGCGAAGGCAGATACAGTCGAAGATGTGATGCAGCTTAAAATGAACGTGCTTCAGGCATTTCAAGATCAGGAAAAGCAGCGTGAACGAGAACGGGCCGTTTTTCAAAATGGCAGACCGATTTTTACCTACTTGTTAATCGCAGTTCAAGTGGTGATGTTTCTTTTACTTGAATTATCTGGTGGAAGTACCAATACAGCCACTTTAACAGCATTCGGTGCGAAAAATAATGTGCTGATTTTAGAGGGTGAATGGTGGCGTTTTGTGACACCTATGTTTTTACACATTGGTTTGACGCATTTACTCTTTAATACATTTGCTCTTTGGTCCGTTGGAGCGGCTGTTGAGAGAATTTATGGTTCAGGAAGATTTTTGCTCATTTATTTAATTTCCGGCATCTTTGGCTCCATAGCGAGCTTTGTGTTTAATACAGCCATCGCAGCAGGAGCATCAGGTGCGATCTTTGGCTGTTTAGGCGCATTGTTATATTTAGCGATCTCTAACCGGAAGCTCTTCTTTCGTACGATGGGGACAAATATTATCGTGATTATCCTCATCAACTTAGGGATAGGTTTCACTGTATCAGGGATTGATAATGCAGGGCATCTTGGGGGGCTTGCTGGCGGATTTTTAGCCGCTTTAGCGGTCCGTCTTCCTAAACAGTTTCAGCCTGTCAAAATGCTTCTTGCTAGTCTTCTTCTCCTCCTTATTGGCGGCTTTGGATTGTATACAGGGTTTCATTCAGACGATCAAAAAGAAGCGGCGGCAACTAGCGAGGCAGCGAGTTTATTTGATGAAAAGCACTATAGCGAAGCAAGTCAGCGTCTAGAGGAATATGTAAAGCAAAAGGATGCCTCAGCTGAAGCACTTCATATATATGCGCTTTCCGAAGCGCAGCTTGGACATCTTGACAAGGCCATTGAGTATTTGCAAAAGTCGCTTGAAAAAGATCCAAATGAGCCGAATAAATTGTATCACTTATCGTTGTTATATGTAGAAAAAGGCGAGACAGCGGAAGCAGACGACTTCATCGAAAAAGCATTAAAACAAGATCCGCAAAATGACCAATTTTTAAAGTTGAAACAATATATTGAAAACACTCAAACACGTTGAATGACTTGACTGAAAGCGTATTTATGAATACGCTTATCCTATCTGTTGATTTAGAGAAATGGTGAAAATAATGAAAACGTTATATGATGTACAGCAGCTGCTCATGAGATTTGGAAATTACGTATATTTCGGAGATCGTGAAGTGGAATTAGAATTTATGGCAGATGAATTGAAGGAAATGTACACATCGGGTATCATCGATCGAACTGAATGGTCAAACGCAATGACCATCCTTCAAATGGAACTAGCCAAATTAAATCGAAAAACAATGTGAAGGTGGAGGACATATGACAGGGGATTGGTTTGTAGGAGTTGATCTTGGCGGTACGACAATTAAGCTTGCGTTTATTAATCTTTATGGTGAAATTCAGCATAAGTGGGAGATTCCTACGGATAAATCTGGGCAGACAATTACAGTCGACATTGCCAAGTCAATTGACCATAAACTAGTTGAGATCAGCATGCCGAAATCAGCACTAATTGGGATCGGTATGGGAGCACCTGGACCAGTGGATAAAGTATCCGGAATTGTCTATAAAACAACGAATCTGGGCTGGACAAACTATCCCTTGAAAGACCATTTAGAGGCAGAGACAGGACTTCCATCTGTCATCGAAAATGATGCGAATATTGCTGCACTCGGTGAAATGTGGAAGGGTGCAGGTGATGGCGCCAAAAACATCCTGATGGTTACACTGGGCACAGGGGTTGGCGGCGGTATTATTGTCAATGGAGAAGTGGTTCAAGGCGAAACAGGTGCTGGTGGAGAAATTGGTCATATTTGTGCCGTTCCATTTCAAGGAGCACCATGTAACTGCGGGAGAACAGGCTGTATTGAAACCATTGCGTCTGCCACAGGTATCGTCCGAATCGCAAAGGATACATTACAAACAAAGAGCCATACATCATCACTTGGCTCACTTACTTCGCTGTCTGCAAAGGATGTATTTGAGGCAGCAGAAAACGGAGACGAACTGGGGATGCGTGTCGTAGATGAAGTGACAACCCATCTTGGTCTTGTCCTTGCGAATCTGGCTAGTGCCTTAAACCCAACAAAAATCGTCATTGGCGGGGGTGTATCTAAAGCAGGCGAGCTTCTTCGCAGTAAAGTAGAGCGTGTCGTCAAACATCATGCCTTCCCCCCATGTGCTGAGGATGTTGAAGTGGTAATTGCCTCACTAGGAAACGATGCAGGCGTGATCGGCGGTGCATGGATGGCAAAAAACAAGTGGCTGTCTTGAACAAAAATGTCATAATGATGTCATTTTTATTAAAATCAGCGATAGATAGGCATGAAATTGAATGATGAGCATATTCATAAGTTTGTCATGGGGAAAAAGACATTGATTTTCCAGCATAGACAGGATAAGATATACTTTAGTTATTTTTGAAGAAGCACCAATAATTGGGGATGTCCCTAACCTGAGTGCGTTTTTAGCATAAGGAGGTTACAATGCGAAAGAAAAGATTAAAGGCGATGTCATTTTTACTGATTGCGACTTTGTTAATGTGGGTGAAAACCTATGTTATCTATAAATCTAGCTTTAATATCAAAATTGAAAATTTCATGCAGGAATTTATCCTGTTTATTAATCCGCTTAGCTTTCTCTTGTTTATCTTCGGTATCGGTTTATTCTTTAAAGAAAAAAATCGCAATCGATATATCATCGTGACGAGTTTTGTTCTGACATTTATTTTGTTAGCTAACATTGTATTTTATCGATTCTACAGTGATTTTCTAACCATCCCCGTCCTATTTCAAACAAACAATATGGGTGACCTCGGGTCAAGTATTACCTCTTTAATTGAACCAGTTGATTTTCTGATGTTTGTTGATATCATCATTTTAATTTGGCTCTATAAAAAACAGCCTTCCTTTAGAACAGATGTAACGATTTCACGTAAGGGACGTGCAGCTTATTATTTATTTGTGGCAGCCACTTTCTTCTTTAACCTTGGTCTGGCTGAAACAGAAAGACCAGAGCTGTTAACTCGTTCATTTGACCGTGAGATGCTAGTGAAAAACATCAGCTTATATAACTTCCATATTTATGATGGGGTTCTGCAATCGAAGCAATCCGCTCAGCGAGCACTTGCCGACAGCAATAGCTTAACTGAAATTGAAAACTATGTAAGCGCAAATCAAACAGACCGTAATGAAAAGACGTTTGGTCAAGCAAAAGGACGAAATGTCATTCTAGTATCGCTTGAGTCTACTCAGAGCTTTGTGATCAATGAAAAATTGAATGGGAAAGAGATCACCCCGTTCTTAAACAAATTGATCAAGAAAAGCTACAATTTCAGTAATTTCTATCATCAAACGGGTCAAGGGAAAACATCCGACTCCGAGTTTATTGTTGATAATTCACTCTATCCGCTTGGAAGAGGAGCTGTATTTTTCACAAATCCAAGCAACGAGTTCAAAGCCGCACCTGAGTTGTTAAAAGAGAAAGGCTATCATTCTTCTGTTATTCATGCGAATAACAAAAGTTTCTGGAACCGTGACCTGATCTATGACAGCTTTGGCTACGACAAATTTTTTGATATTAAATCATTCGATGTAAATGAAGAAAATTCAGTTGGCTGGGGACTAAAAGATGGTCCGTTTTTTGAGCAGTCAGTAGATTTAATGAAAACGATCCCGCAGCCGTTCTATACGAGATTGATTACATTAACGAACCATTTTCCATTTGACTTAGATGAAGAAGATAAGCTCATTGATGAATATGACTCAAAGAGCAAAACGTTGAACAAATACTTCCCTACAGTGCGTTATCAAGATGAGGCACTAAAGCTTTTCTTTAAAAAAATGAAGGAAGCAGGGTTATACGATAACTCCATTTTTGTGTTATATGGGGATCACTACGGGATTTCTGAAAACCATAACGAAGCAATGGGACAATTCTTAAACAAAGACATTACACCTTTTGAAGAAGTTCAGCTTCAAAAAGTACCATTTGTTGTACACATTCCTGGCATCACGGATAAACATCCAAAAGAGATTGATACAGTTGGCGGCCAAGTGGATATCCGTCCAACAGTCATGAACCTTCTAGGAATCGATACAAGCAAGCAAATTCAATTTGGTCATGACCTATTATCAAAAGATACAAATGACTTCACAGTGCTTCGAGATGGAAGTTTTATTACGAAGGACAGTGTTTTCACAGCTGGTGTGTGCTACAACAAAGAAACGGGTGAGCCGAGAGAAGATGAGTCTGGTTGTCAGTCTTATGAAGAAAAGGCAAAACAAGAGCTTCAATTCTCTGATCAAATTATCTATGGAGATCTCCTTAGATTTTATGACCGAAACAACTCGGACCATTCACCATCTAAAAAAGAAGATGACACTGAGCTAAAAAAGGCGTCTTAATTTAAAAGAAAACCTCTGCTATTTACATGCAGAGGTTTTCTTTTTTTACTTACTGGTTCATATAGTGTGAGAGGAGGGATGTAAATGAACATAACGTCGTTTGGCACAATTGAATGGCATCTGGGTGAAGCAAGGAAGGAGGATGTGGCAAAGCAGCTTGGTATAGGGAAAGAAGCTTTCTATTTGTCCAATCAGTCAAATACTGAGCACCTCCTTTTACCGGGGTATAGACTTCCAGAAGGGACCCATTCATTTCAATCGGTAGGTGATGTGCAAAGCTTCATTGCGCCTTACCGGCTCCAGCAATCAGATGATTGGATCAGCGGAACATTTGAATATGATAGCACTCACTTAGAAGGAGAGCTTCAATATTTGAAAGCTGTTTTTCCTTTTCTTCAGATGAGTGTGATTGGTCAATCAGTGCTTGATACGCCCATTTATGAAATCCGTACGGAGCCTGTACAACATTTACATTCCATACATGTTAATGCCTCTTTTCATGCAAATGAATGGATCACGACCTCCGTTTTATTAAAATGGCTTAAATCACTTTGTTTAGCGGCCTCTGACCCAGTGCAAGCAAGACATCATGAAGCGGTTCGTATATTGCAGACCACTGCTTTATCTATTGTACCCATGGTAAATCCAGACGGTGTTGATTTGGTTCGCAATGGTCCAGAATCTTTAGGGCTGTGCCGTGAGGAGTTCGCGCCGCTAAATGGAGGATTTTCCGATTATCGAGAATGGAAGGCAAATATTCGAGGAATTGATTTAAACAATCAATTTCCTGCTTATTGGGAAATCGAATATTATCGTAATAAGCCGAAGGCACCGTCTTATAGGGATTTCCCAGGGCATCAGCCGTTAACAGAACCAGAAGCGAAAGCAATGGCACATCTCGCCTTACGAAAACGCTTTGACCGGCTAATTGCCCTTCATACACAAGGAGAAGAGATATACTGGGGTTTTCTTGGCCACGAACCGGCCATTTCAAAAGAGACGGTCAAACGGTTAGAACGGGTGAGCGGTTACAAAGCGATTCAATATCTTGATAGCTATGCAGGTTATCGAGATTGGTTTATTTATCAATGTAAAAGTGAGGGCTATACGGTGGAACTTGGGCGAGGAAAGAACCCGCTTTCTATGAGTCAATTTGATTCGATCTATGAAAAAACAAAGCGGTTATTGTGGGAAGCATGTAAGTATTAAAAGCACCTAACCGGTGCTTTCAGCGTGTAGACAAACCCTCGCATTCGGTGTCAGTCCTGCGCTTCGGTGCTCACGAATGTTAAATTCGCTACGCGCCGATGCTCGTCCTTCCTAGGGCTGCAAAGGTTTTCTATCACGCTGAAAAGAAGACAAAGGGCTAAAATAAAGTTCATTTTAGCCCTTTGTCAACAATCTGAAAGCACCTAATCGGTGCTTTTAATACGTTCAAACCAATCAATTTCTTATGGTCAATAAAAACCGTGTTGAAGTGATTGACGAGAGCATCCCTGTAAGCTATTGTGAAAGAGTGGATGTAAAAAAAAGGATATGAATTAGGGAGATGTCGATGATTGAATGCTCAAAGCCTGTGGAAACGGAATTTTACTTATCTATTTGTTTCTAAAATGTGTAAAATTACTGCTGATAGTTTATCTTTTAACACCATTTTGTGGCTTTTAGTGCTAGGGGGAAAAGGAGCAATTGGAACAGCATTTTTTATTGCCGTTAGTTTTGTCCCTCAAGCCATTATTGGGCCGTTTATTACCCCAATGATGAAGCCGCATCAATTGAAATTTTGGATGTGCTTTGCTGATTTAACTCGGGCGGCGATTATACTTGTGATTGTGGTGAGTTATTTTTATGATTTTTCTCCTTTAGCACTCATCATTGGCGGTATGTTGCTGCATTCAGCGACTGGTGGTTCCTATGAACCAGCTTCGGTGTCTATTATTCCAAAGCTTGTGCATGAAGATGTGATACAAAAGGCGAATGCAACCATTCAATCAGCCAGTCATGTGGTCAGGCTTGTGACTGTGACGATTTGTGGTGTCATGATTGCATTTGTAGGGGTAGGATATACAATGCTTGTCATTATTCCTCTTTACCTCATGTCCGCTTTGCTGGTTTTGCTGATTACATATAAAACGGAAGCGATCATGGATAAAGGAAAAAAAGGATTATCATACGGAAAACGATTAATAAGGGGATTTTCACTTGTGAAAAGTCATCATATTTTGTTTCCATTAGCCATTTTTTGTGTCTGCTCCAATTTTGCTGCGGCACCGTGGGAGGCATTGTCGGTTATTTATTTAACAGAAGATTTACATAGTGGACCAGTAGTATATTCATTCATCAAAGTGACCACGGCATTAGGTGCATTTTTGATGGGATTCGTTTTAACAAAGGTGAAAGTGAATCGATACGGTCTGTTGTTTATCGGGGCAGGGATCGTTGATGGAATTGCATTTTTCATTACAGGGATGAATGCCTTATTACCACTTGTGTTTATATCTGCATTTGCCTTAGGTGCAGCCATCAGTGCAGTCAATGTACCTGAACATACGATGATTCAATTGTCAGTAAAAGCGGAGGATCAGCCGCAAGTGTATGCGATTATTAACATGATCTCGTATTTAATGATACCGTTAGGCGCTCTCATTGGTGGCTATATGGCGACGTTATTCGGTTCAGGATATGTCATTGCAGCTGGTGGACTGATCGAAGCCATATCAGGTATATGCCTGCTCCTTTTTACAAATATTGGGAAGGTAGAGAGATCAGATTTGACGATAGAACGGGACAAACCAAGCTTAAACGCCACATGATCATGGCATTTTTGAATCACGATGGGTTACAATGAGAACGAGAAAGAAATAGGATGTCATTGAAAGGAGCAAGAACCATGGCGATAGCAGATGTCACCATCATTCCAATAGGCACTGAGACACCAAGCGTGAGTGCATATGTAGCAGACGTACAAAGACTGTTAGAGGGCTTTCAACAAGAAGGGAAAATCAAATATCAGCTCACACCAATGAATACATTAATTGAAGGGGAGCTATCCGTTTTATTTGAGGTCATTCAGCGTATTCATGAGGCTCCATTTGAAAAGGGTTTACACCGAGTAGCAACCAATATCCGCATAGATGACAGAAGAGATCAAACGACCACCCTTTCAAGCAAATTAGAAAGCGTGAATAAACATTTGAATCAATAGAAAAAGCCTGCTAATTGCAGGCTTTTAATGTGCAGTTGGATAACCGCTATAGATGATGGTCATGACGGTAAACCATCCAAAAACCAAAAATGTGGCGCCAGCGAAAGCAATGGCCAGTACGTTCACTTTTTTGAGTGAGCGATAGATGCCGAGAGCGGCTAAAATCGTGACTAGACCAAAAATAATGACGAGCATCATATGAAAGTCCCCCTTTGTCATCAATCCCCTTGATTTCCTTTCTTTTCATTTTAACCGTTTTCATAAAGCTTGTCGAGTACATTCAAGTTGACGATTGTTTGAATTTTTATTGAATAGCCTTCATAATAAAAAAGAATGAAAAAAGTAGTAGGTGATGAAAATGAATTGGAGAAGAATGCCGCTAGGCTATGTGCAAGCGAACGCATATATTTGGAAAAATGAACAGGGAGAATGTTTAATTTTTGATCCAGGCGGCGAAGCGCAAAAGCTAATTTCTTATGTGAAAGAAAAACAGCTGAAACCACTTGCTGTCTTATTGACACATGCCCATTTTGATCATATTGGTGCAGCAGATGAGGTGCGTCAAGAATGGGGAATTCCGCTTTATGTCCATGAAAAGGAAAAAGAATGGCTGACAAATGCTCAGCTAAACGGTTCAGCTCGACTTATTGGTAACGGAATTACGGTCAAAGAAGCGGAACAATTGATTACGTCAGAAGGACCTCTTCACATTGGATCGTTTACATTAGAAATGTTCCACACACCAGGTCATTCACCTGGCAGTGTGTCTTACTATTCTGCGGAAGAGGGATTTGTAATTTCTGGTGATACTTTATTCCAAGGTGGTATCGGGAGAACTGATTTAACGGGCGGTAATCAAGACGTGCTGCTTCAATCGATACATGACAAATTGTTGTCATTGCCCGAATCAACTCTTGTGTTAAGTGGACATGGCGAGGAAACAACTGTGCTTACAGAACAGGAGCAAAATCCGTTTATCAATGGGTTTTCTTTATAATAGCACGCACGAAAAAAGCATCTCTTTCAAAGGAGATGCTTTTTTCTATTAATGTCCGGTACCGGGAACCATGATGAAAATCGAATAATATGTAAATCCGGCAAAGAAAATCGTCAAGTACGCTCCGAAAATGTAAATATACATTCTTTCGGATAAATTCAAGTAGGATAAAAATACAAAAAGAACGGTTTGACCGAAGAACAGCAAGGATGCATCTTTCATATGTCCTAAATAGAACATGACAGCAAAAATACCCGTCCAAAACCCAAGAACGCGGAACATGCGATTCATTTCTTTCCCTCCCCTTAAAAAACCCCTTTGATTCATATTATAGCTGATGATCACTTGTTATGTAAACATTTACATTTTTGACAACGTGTGAACATTCATTCTTTCGTTAGAAAAAATTTTTTTGAAAAAGTGATGAAAAAGTGTTTATGCCTAAATTTATGAGGGTACTTAGTCCATAAGAGAAAAGGTTAACGACCTAAGGAGGAAGACTAATGAGTGACATTACTTTTTATTCATACCCAAGCTGCACGTCTTGCCGCAAAACAAAACATTGGTTAAAGGCGAATCAAATTGATTTTAAAGAGCGTCACCTTTTCAGAGAAACGCCAACACTAGACGAATTGAAAAAAATCCTTTCCTTAACAACAGAAGGAATGGATGAAATTTTAGCTACTCGAAGCCAAGCTTTTAAAAGCTTAAATTTAAATATTAATGATCTAAAAGTAAATGAGGTACTTCAGCTTCTCATTGAAAAACCAAAGCTGCTCCGGAGACCTATTATCATTGATGGAAATAAATTAGTGGTCGGCTATAATCCAGGAGAACTCATGAAAATTTCAAAAAAGAAAGCGATTCATCAATCGGTTTCCTAATCAAAAACGAAGATCAGCTGAATGATGTTTCAGCCGTCTTCGTTTTTGTGCTGAACTGGGCTAGCTGGGTTCGAACCAACGATCACGGAGTCAAAGTCCATTGCCTTACCACTTGGCTATAGCCCAATATGAAACGTGTAATGCTATTGTTCACCATCTGCGGTCATTTATACATAAAAAGTTGGTTGTCACTAGTTGTAAGTGAAAAAGGAGCGAACGACAGAAATGAAAAATGAAAAATCTGAGCAATTATATGAATTTATTCTTAAAGAAGCCCCTGTCATGACCGAAGAATGGCTGAAAACAAGAACAGAAGAAGGCTCATTATATTCCAAACATGCTTCAGAGGAGACAGAAAAGAAGCTGAAAGAACAAAACACAGCATTTATTCAAACGATTGCAGCAACGTTAGTCACGCTATCAGATAAAGTAGAAGACCATCTAAAAAAGTGGTCAGTTGATATTGCCCGCGATCGAGCTGTTCATGAAGTACCTTTATATGAAATCATCGGACAATTTAAGGTGTTCCGCCACATTTTTTGTTCCAGAATTGAGACCTTTACACAACAAACGGAGCTTGAAGTGACACTCAAAGATGTGTGCGATTGGAATCAGCATTTTCACGCCACATTTGATGACATGATTGCACGTTTATCAGAAGAGTATGACCGCGTGACAATCAATCAGCTTAATGCACAAAGAGAAATGATTCAAGAGCTTAGTGCGCCTGTTATTCCAGTTTCAAAAGAGATCGGTATTTTGCCGCTGATTGGTGAAATTGATACATACAGGGCGAAAATCATTTTGGAATCAGTACTAGAACAGGCATCTAGACTGCGTCTAACCCATTTATTTATTGATATATCTGGCGTTCCCGTTGTTGATACGATGGTTGCTTATCAGCTGTTTAAAGTGGTTGATAGTGCGAAGTTGCTAGGAATTGAGACGATTATATCAGGTATTCGACCAGAAATCGCTCAAACTGTAGTGAAACTCGGCATTGATTTCTCAAAAGTAAATACTGAACACAGCCTTGCAAAAGCTTTAGAAAAAAGAGGATTTCGTATCTTTGAAGAGCAGCAGCAAGAAGCAACGTGAACCAAAAAATGTTACTAGTAAAAGTAACGGGTCCGTTGACAAGGAGAAACAATATAATGAGCATATGAATGAGATGACCAATTCGCATACAGATTTGGTCTCTTTTTTTATCCATAAATCAGACACGAAAGGATATTCTTTATCTTCAAATCAGTAATCTATTAAGGAGGATTAAATTTGGAGACACCTCCTTGTAACAGATCATCCATAATGAAAGAACAAAATGAAATAATGATGATCATCAAAAAAGAGGTGCCAGTAGCACTTCTTTTTTATTTTCTCCTCTGAACGGAACCCGTTGTTGTAAAAGTCAAATTTTTTGATATGTCTTTCTGTTATTTATAGATGAAATACACCTCAAATTGAACATTTTTAACCCTCTTCAGTCATGAAAATCATGAAATACGTTTTTGTCAGGCACGTTCCACCATCATACAATATGGTCACTGAAAGGAGTGAACACCCTTGTATGGTATTGAATATTTGGGGCAAGAGCTGCTAGAAGAGGCGTGCCGCATGAGAGCATCTGATGTGCATATTGTTCCGAGAGAAAAGGAAGCTTCAGTCTCTTTTCGTGTAGACGCTGACCTCATTCAGCAGCGGATCATTGACAAAAAGAGCGGAGAGCGGCTCATTGCTCATTTCAAATTTTTATCTTCTATGGATATTGGTGAAAGAAGGAGACCACAAAATGGGTCATTGGCTGTGATGCTAAGACGCGGTCAAGTGTTTGTTCGGCTTTCTACATTACCGACTGTAAATGATGAAAGTTTAGTGATTCGGATTTTACCGCAGGATCATGTGCCGAAAACAAAGTATTTGTCACTGTTCCCGAAGGCTTCAGCGAGATTATTATCGTTTCTGAATCATTCGCATGGGCTTATTTTATTTACTGGACCTACAAATTCAGGGAAAACGACAACACTTTATTCATTGATCCAGTTTGCCAAAAAACATTTTAATCGAAATATTATTACCCTTGAAGATCCTGTGGAAACAAGAAATGAAGAAGTGCTGCAGGTTCAAGTAAATGAAAAAGCTGGTATCACGTATGCGGCAGGTTTACGCGCTATTTTAAGACATGATCCAGATATGATTGTGCTTGGAGAAATAAGAGATGCGGAAACAGCAAGAACAGCTATTAGAGCAGCTCTGACAGGTCATTTAGTCATGAGCACACTGCACGCAAAGAATGCAAAAGGAGCTCTTTATCGAATGCTCGAATTTGGTGTGACGATGAATGAACTCGAACAAACAATGGTTGCCATTGCTGCTCAGCGGTTAATCGAACTCGCATGTCCATTTTGCGGCGAAACGTGTGAGCTTTATTGCAAACTAAATCGACCAGTCAGACGAACAAATGTATTTGAATTGCTTTACGGAAAGGAGCTTGGTGAGTGTATCAAAGAGGCAAAAGGAGAATACGCTCATTCGTCATACGAAACACTGCAAAGATTAATTCGGAAAGGAGTGGCACTCGGCTATTTATCAAAAAGCACATATCATCGCTGGGTTTATGAAGAAGCGAACCTCTAAAGCCTGGTCTAAAAAAGAACAAGTTGAATTCTTATCGAAACTGGCTCAATTGATTCAAGCCGGATATACATTGGTTGATGCACTAACGATGGTGAATATTCAGTTATCAAAAAAACAGCAGCAACGATTAACGCCAGGCATTCAGTGGCTGCTTGAAGGAGAGCCTTTTTACGTTGTGCTTGAGCGACTTCATTTTCAGCGAGAAGCCGTCGCTATTCTTTGTTTTTCAGAGAAACATGGCAGCCTAGCGAGAGCTCTTGAACAAAGCGCCCGTTTTTTAGAGAGAAAAATTATGCAGATAGACACATTCAAGCGCATGTTACGATATCCAATTTTTCTTATGTTTACAGTTTTTGTTGTGCTCATCATTGTTCAGCAAATGATCGTTCCTCAATTTTCTTTATTATATTCATCTATGAATACAAGCATGTCATGGCTCATTCAAGGAATGTTTGGCCTCTTCCAATTCCTACACGCTTTGCTGATCATGATCGGTTGTATATGTATCTGTCTTTTTGGATATTATGAGCTCTTTTTTAAGAAAAAATCAACCCTTGAGAAACTGAAAGTCATCAGCAGGCTGCCGGTGGTATTTAAAGGGGTGCAGCTGATGCATACGTATCTTTTTTCCCTTCAACTAAGCGGACTTCTTCAAGCTGGGTTATCGATTTACGAAAGTTTGCAAGCTTTTAAACAGCAGACCTATTTACCCTTCCTTCAAGAAATGTCTGAACAAATGATAGGAGAGTTAAGAAAAGGTGAGAGTATGGAACATCAAATAAGCCGGTCTCCTTTTTTCGAAAGGCATTTTGCGGCTGTCATTAAGCATGGGGAAGCAAGTGGGATGCTAGCGAGAGAGATGTACACATATAGTCAATTTCTTTTAGAGAATGCAGAATTGAAAATTGAAAAATGGGTTTCATGGCTGCAGCCTGTCATCTATGGCTTAACAGCGTTTCTTATACTCATTGTGTATTTATCTATTCTTTTACCAATGTATCAACTAATGGAACAAGTGTGAAAAGGAGGACTAAGGCATGAATGATAAAGGATTTACACTGTTAGAAATGTTAATTGTCATGCTTGTGATCTCCATTCTTTTATTGATCACCATTCCAAATATCACTCGGCATCATCAAAGCATTCAAGCAAAGGGCTGTGAAGGGCTGAAATCAATGGTGAGTACACAGGTAATGGCATATGAATTAGAGCATGACGGCAAGACGCCATCTTTAGCTGAATTAGAAAAAGAAGGCTATGTCAAAAAAGGATTAACTTGTCCAAATGGAAAGGCAATTTTCATTCAAAACGGGGATGTGAAAAATGAATAAATCGCTTTTCCAGGAGAAAGGATTTACACTCATTGAGCAGCTCTTGATCGTCATGATTTTCTCTATCTTATTATCGATAATAGGTGGAAAAGTGCCCAATATATTAGAAAGTGCTGAAGCAAAAAAGCAAGTGAACTTGCTAAAACAAGATCTTCAATTGGCATCTTATACTGCATTTATTAAAAAAACACGAGTAACTGTTGAGTTTCACCCGCCCAATGTATCTTATCAAGTCATCGAACAGAATAGTGAGCAGATCATTGCTTCTAATCCACACAATAAAGGCACCATCAAGCAATCCACATTTCAAAAAGGCCTTCACTTTAATAAAAACGGACATCCAAATAGCGGCGGTTCTCTCATTGTTCAATTTGGCAGTCAAATATATAAACTCACGATTTACTTAGGGAGCGGGCGGATTCATGTTCAGCAACAATAAAGGATTTAGTACGTTTGAGATGCTCTTTTCTTGCCACCTCTTTCTATTTGCTGCTCTTGTGCTCGTGCCATCCTTTGAAAAACTGACAATTGGGAAAGAAGAATTAAGGGCTAAACTGGAAGCTTATCAAATCTTACATGAGTATATGAATACAGCTTTTATAGAAGGTCAAAATGAATCAAGTACAAAGAAACGAGGCGAGATCACATATGAATTCATTTGGGGTCAGGAGAAGGGATGTGTTTCATACAAAGTACAAAAAAAGAAGACGATTTGCTTTCGACATTTGGAGCGATGAACAAGGCTTTACACTCGCTCAAGCAATATGGCAATTGCAGCTATTTTTGCTGCTTTCTTTTGGCTGCATGTTGCTTTTATCAATTGCTGAAAAAGCTCATCCGTTTGCAGAAATCAACAAATTTTCGCAAATGGAGTGGAAACAAACGGTCCTGCAATTAGAGGAGGAGCTAAATTGTGCTGTCGCTGTAAGAGCGGTGAAAAATGGAATAGCACTGGAGTATATTTCAAATCAAGGGCGAGTGGTGACGATTGAGCCTTATCAAGAGATGCTTCGTAAACGAACGGATCAGGCAGGTCATCTCCCTTTATTACAAAAGGTGAAACAATTCCATGTAAGAACAAAAGAGCAAACCACCACTCTCCAAGTCACAGATGTATTTGGTCAAGTACATGAAGCTGTTTTTTTCACTTACAAAGGAGTGATTCCTAAAACGTGAAAAGAGAAGACGGGTTTATTTATCCCCACGTACTTGCTGTCATTCTTTTATTTTTATTGATTCTAGGATCGATGACCATTGGGTTTCAAAAAGAGTTGAAAAGTGCAGAGCTCGCGATTTCTTTTTATCAAAAACACCAGTTATTTCGTTTAGGTCTAAGTGAAGCTGCAAACAAATTAAATCGTATTTGTGATCAGCCATTGAGCCCAATTGTCACAGAAGAAGGTCGAGTGACGTTGAAGCGAATTGGGTGCGATGACAGAAAAAAGCTAGTCCGCCTCTTGGTTAACATCGAAACAAAGGGTGGTGTAACTGACGAGCGGGAACTAGAGATGAATAAGGAGACAGGAGAAATCAATCAATGGATCAGCACTTATTAGCGAGTGTATAAAACGATACTCTTCTTGGTAACACTTTAAGGAAGAAGAGGTGAGTGTTCGATGAAGACAAATGATTATGTAAAATATATGACGCAGGAAATTATTAAATACATGAATACACCACGTGACGAGCGGAAAGAACATAAACAGGAAAAAATGGAGACAAAACCACCATTTTCTCAGCGTTTATTCGGTGTTCTGCCTTTTGGCTTCTCAATGATGCTAAAAAAACGTCAACGTCATCGACAAAAGTAAAAAGCCGCCAGCAGGCGGTTTTTTAATGCCATTTTAGCTGTATTCTTCGACAACAATGACTTTATTGACCTTGTTCGAGTATGGGTTATAGGAAATGGTGACATATACCCCAAATTCTTTGGCCTGATCTTTCAACGTAATATGATATTGCTTCACGGATTCTTTCTCCCGGTGCCGATCCCACACTTTTTGTTTGAATAAAACATGTGCTAACGGATACCGTTTTTTTGCTTCTTTGACTGCCCTTGTTTCCCATTGATCTGCGGCAGCAGTGATTCCTTTTGCCTCCGCTAGATGGGCGCTTTGGATCGAAGGGCTTAACAGTAAACTGAGCATGATCATGATTCTTCCATATTTCAACTAACATCACCTCACCAATTATTATCCTGACCAAATCCTGCACTTTTATGTAAATTTTTAAGAAGTACAAATGTCACAGAAAAAAATATTGAATATGGCGAAAGAATGAGAAAATGGAAGAATTTTCTCGGTAATGTTCTTGTTTAAGAACAAAATGGACTAATTTGACGTTTTGGATTTTATAGGTAATTCCTTATACTGAGTGTAATCGTTCTTTTTAAAGAACAATTGTTCAAGGAGTTGAAAGAATCAATGAAACAGCCGCTCTTTGTACTATTTTGTGCTATTTGTTTGATTTTCACTTCTTTTTTTATTACGTCTACTAATGCTTCTTTTAACGATGTCGAGCATTCGAATTTTGTCATGAAAACATGTGAAAATTTCGAAGAGACAGATCAGCATTGTCAGCCGAAGAAATGGGATAGAAGCCATTTGAAACTGATCGATCAAACGATCATTGAGGGGACAGTCTGTGCGCCTCAAAAGTTGAGCATGTCACTAAAAAATATTGGACAACCCATCGCGCACTCTGAATGGAAGTGGGAACTGCATAAAGTAGAGAGTGTTCAGATGCCATTACAAGATGGCCATGTTATTGAAAAAGGTGCTATACAGTCCCTCTCATCAGAAGAAACGACGACTATCACGGCAGTTAAAGCAAAAACAAATGGAATCTATGTGTTTAAAATCTATTATCCTAAAGGGTTTGGTGGTTCTGAAAAGCCATTCTTTACGTCTCAACATATGCAGCTTTCGAATTGTCAAGAAAAGGCGTCCTAAGTAGGGGTTGCCTGCTGAATGAAACATGATATGTAAAGGGGAGAAAGGTATGAAAAAGTGGATGAAAATGTCTGGGAGTATTCTTTACGCGCTGGTCTTCACGATGATGATTGTGTGTATTATTGTCGTGTTGTCATCAAGGACAACAGGCGGAGATCCTCAGATCTTTGGTTATGAGTTCAAGCAAGTACTATCTGGATCAATGGAACCGGAATTTTCGACTGGTTCATTGATTGTTGTGAAACATGTCACCTCACCTGAAACACTCAAAAAAGGGGATATTATTACGTTTCAAACGAAGCAAGACCAATCCTTTGTGACTCACCGCATTGTTGGGGTGAAAGGAAAAGGAGTAAATAAAGCCTTTGAGACAAAAGGAGACCACAATATGTATCAAGACGGCACGCTCGTCAAAGCGAATCAAGTGACTGCGCAGTATACGGGCGTGAACATTCCTTATGCAGGAAAGCTTCTTTCGTATGCAGGAACTTCTGCTGGGACCGCTCTTTTGCTCATTATTCCAGGGGTGATGCTACTTGTTTATTCAACCATTCATTTTGTTGGTGCTGCCAAACATCGAAGACATACGGCTGAGTTACATATGTCAGAGGAACAAGCATAAATTTTCGTTTGTAACCTAAATCAGGTTTCAATAAAACAATTTATTAGGGGGTTCAATCATGGCAATGAAAAAATCAATTCGTTTAGGTGTTTTATCGGGAGCGTTAGGTCTTGCTTTAATTGGCGGGGGAACGTGGGCTGCATTTAATGATGTTGAGACGGCAAACGCGGTCTACTCTACAGGAGAGCTGAATCTATCTGCAAAAGAGAATTCCGGCGCCATCAACCTTGCGAACATAAAACCCGGTGACCGTATAAAGAAGGAATTTAATTTTGAAAATAAAGGGTCTCTTGCAATTAATCAAGTGCTGATGAGTCTTGATTATAGCCAGTTTCAAGATGGAACATCAGCGAAAAATGGCGGGAAGAATACAGCTGAAGAATTCCTCAGCCAATTTCAGGTGAGTGTTCTAACGGTTGGAGCCGAAGGTGGGAATGGATACCCGAAAAATATTATTTTAGACCATGCAAACCTGCTTGACCTGCATCTATTAACGTCAAAGCAGGATCAGACCGCATTTGAAAAGCTTCGTCATGCCGTCGATGAGAAGTTTTTACATGAAAGTGGTAAAATTAATGTTGCCACCGTTGATGGATCAACAGCTCCAGAGTATGACGGCATTCCAAAGAATCCGTTTGATTACGATAAAATGGAAATGATCATTGAATTTGTCAATGACCAGACGAAGGATAAAGCGGGTAACTATATCCAAAATAAATACCAAGGCGATGCGATTCAAGTTGATCTTTCCTTCGAAGCGACTCAGTGGAATGGTTTAACGATCAATCCGAAAAAGCATACGGATGAAAAAGGCTACGTGAAAGAAAACGAAAAAGCACACAGCGAAGATAAAAAATAAAGTCAGTCTTTAGACTGATAACAAGATCTGCATAGCAATTGGAGGAGTATGCGCTAAAATATGCGCATTACTCCTCTTCTTGCTTTTTTTTCCAGATTTGATAATCTAAAAATTCACGAAATTGCTTTTTCGAAACCCCTGATGTCATTGCATCTCGAACTAGTTTTTCCCATTCACTATCTAATTGACCATCGTATTCGGTTTCATCATTTTCGTTTAACAGTGTATGAACCGAGACGTCCAGAACAGCGGAGACTTTTTCAAGAAATTGAATGGAGGGGTTTGTTTGCAAGTTTCTTTCTATTGAACTTAAATAAGACTTCGCTACCCCAGCCTTTTCGGCCAGTTCTGATAGTGAGTAGCCTTTTTCATTGCGGTATTGTTTAATACGCTGGCCAATCAATGTCATCACCTTCCTTTCGATATTATAGCACATTCAGAAAGGTTTGATAGAATGACTTCTTGCCATAGGGGGAGACTCAGAGGACTTTTCGCGTGATTTGAGAAAATGACGGACTTCTTCAACTGTTAGTCCCGCTTTGCGCGCTTCGCGTAATAATTGAACCCATTCACTGTCTAATAACTTCGTTTTCTTTTCCATACAAATACCCTCCTAAAATACTGAATCGTGTATTTCAGGCACTTAACGCATGAAATGGAAAAACACAGGTGATAAGACCTCATAGATTGCTTGCGTCATGTTTCCGCCCAATACAAACAGACAAACGTTGCTTTTGATTGATCGAAAATTTGATATCACATGAAAGGGAGGGAGACTCGCTAAGTCAGCCTCCTCTTTTTTGCTGTAAGTAAAAAAGTCCGCCATTTTCAATCGTAAGACTGATTTTTGGTTCGTATAAAGTTTTAAGTGCTTGTCTTTCTATTTCATATTCTACAGATGTGTCTGAAGTCCCTTCATAAAATTGGTTTAAAAGTTCCGAGTCTTCTTTCCACTTTTGAACAGCTCTTACCGCCCAATCATCCGGCTCTTCATTGGCATAACGTTCCATCAGGCTGTAAAGCCGTTTGACGCCGCTCTCTGGCTTAATCATCGTACTCATTGTGAAGCAATAATCAGGAATTTGAGACGATAGCTCACGCGCTTCCAGCTTCTCTTGAAATTGTTCGATGACTTCTCCGCGTATTAGATGAAGTCCAAGAGACAGCAGTTTGTCTTTTTTACGGTCTGCCAGATAGGATATTTTGACATTGAGACCAAGCCACGGCTCCAGTGCGATCTGGCTGTTTGTGAGCGGTCTGACTTTTTCGTACAGCCGAATAAAACGGCCTTGCTGTTTCACAACCTCGAATATTTGGAATAAACGAGGGGAGCCGAAGTGGACAAATTCTCCTTCGACCGAGTCATCAGCTTTTTTTTGATCGGTGATCAAAGTCAATTGCCGCGGCTCAGGTACGCCTCCCGTTTTTTCGAGCCAATGCCAATAAAAAGGGCGGTTCATGATCAATTTATCCATTTCGATTGTCAGCTGTACGGTCAGGTGCCCTGCACTTTCTTCAAGTATGTCGCATTGGTTTGCCTGAAAGAAACGGAGAAGAAATGTGTGAATCTCGCGCTGCTCCATTGGTCAACTCTCCTTTATGAACCTTGCTGTCTTTCTTCTAAAAACGGTGTTTGTGTTTCTGTTAAATAGGAAGCAAATTGGGTTAATTTCTTTTTCATGTCTACGTCAGACTCGTGCTGGAAGAGAATTTGATGCAATTCTGTTTCAGCATCTTGGATATCAATTCGGGTTAAAATATCATCTAGATCGCCAATGACGTTTTCAAACAGCTGAATTTTTTCATATAAAAGTTTTAAAATATGTTCTTCGACTGTCCCGCTGGTTGCCATATTGTAAATGTGGACATCCCGCTCTTGACCGAGCCGGTGAATACGTCCAATTCTTTGTTCCAAGCGCATTGGGTTCCACGGAAGGTCGTAGTTGATGATTTGGTTGCAAAATTGAAGGTTGATCCCCTCGCCGCCTGCTTCTGTTGCGATGAGCACTTGCGCCCGCTCTCTAAATAAATCTTTCATCCAGTCTTTTTTACTCCGTTTAAACCCGCCTCGAAAAGGAACCGAACTGATGCCGTTTTGCTGGAGAAACCATTGTAAATAAATTTGTGTCGCGCGGTATTCAGTGAAGATAATGACTTTTTCATTTAATTGCTGAATGAGTTTAACGACTTCAATTGCTTTAGAATTTTGTTCTACCTGGTTGATTTTCTCCATGATGTGCATCATCGCAGAAGCACCTAGAATGTGTTTTTCCTCTTCTTGCATTTTTTTAATGGTCATATAGACGGCCTCACGACTCGAACAGCATTCTCGTTCTAAGGTCATAATTGAAAACATGTGCTTCGTATAGGAAGGGTTTTCTTTTAACTGACAAATTTCATCATATAGTGCTTGTTCTGTCGGGGAGAAATCAATAGAAATTGTCTTCACATGACGCTTTGACCACTCGATGCCAGTGTCTTGTCTCCGGTTCCGAATCATGACTTTATTGACTAACTGTTTTAGCCGGTCATGGTCTTCAAGTTGAAGGTCTTTTTTGGCAAAGAGGTCTTTAAATTGTGTTTCATTACCTAAATGGCCTGGCTTCAACAGAGAGACGAGATTAAAAATTTCTCCTATCCGATTTTGGATAGGTGTGGCTGTGAGCAGTAGGCAGAACTTTTTATTCAAATTTCTCACAAACTCATAGTTTTTCGTTTTATTGTTTTTCAGTTTGTGTGCTTCATCAATAATGACCATATCGTAGGAGATGGATAAGATCGTGTCTCGATGCGGCTGTCTTTTGGCTGTATCAATTGAGGAAACCACAACATCGCACTGCTCCCACACATAGCTCTTCTTTTGCTCGACAGCATCTATGTAAAATTTCGTCCGCAGTTCTTGTACCCATTGAGACACAAGGGATGCGGGTACGAGAATGAGAATCTTCTTGGCAAGTCCCCGAATCATGTATTCTTTGATAATCAGTCCTGCTTCAACGGTTTTTCCAAGACCCACTTCATCTGCTAAAATGGCTTTCCCATTCATCTCTTCTACGACTCTTCTAGCGACTTCGAGCTGGTGTTTTAAAGGAGTAAATGCAGGCAGGTGCGCAGGTGCTTGCAGTCCTTCAAATGAATCAATGGCTGTCACTTTTTGTACCTGTGCTGCTAAACGGTACATATCCCAATTCGCCCAGGGACCGTCTGCTGTAAGTCGCTTTTGAAATTCACTTGCCCATTTTTGATCAAAGATCGTTTGAATATTCAATGTGACCGCCTGCCTTTCTGATAGAGTGATGATAAAATCGTTCTGTTTTTAAACGCTTCATTTTTTCATAGCGATTTAAAAGATGTTATATATCAATAAAAGCGAACGATAATGAATGATTATTTTAAAAATGTTAATGATTTTTCTGTTGCTCTTCATCCATTTCTAATGGTAGGATGTTGGTAAGTGATCTAGAGAATAAGTCACCCATTTTGATAGTATGTCCAATAAAGGTGAAGAATATGAGCGGATGAAGGTATGGGGAGAGACCTAGCGGTTATTTTGCACTGACAGGCGCCGAAGGAGCAAGCTGAATTGGTTCAGTGAATCTCTCAGGCAAAAGTACTCTTACCGGACGCAACTCTGGAGAGTGTTTGCGCAACGATTTTTAGCAAACCACCAAAGGGGAAAACGCACAATGATGTTGTGCTGTAAACTTTCAGGTGCAAGGACAGAGACTTCTTTTTGATAAAAGGGAGCGCTCTGTCCTTTTTTGCTGTGATTTTTTTCTGAAAATTCAGCTTGTAATGTGCACTGTAAGAAAAAAGGGGGAAACGATTGATGTTGAAACGAACACCGCTTTTTCATGCGTATGAAACGTTTGGCGCAAAAACCATTGACTTCGGGGGCTGGGAATTACCTGTCCAATTTTCTTCCATTAAAGAAGAACATGAAGCTGTTCGAACAAAAGCAGGGCTGTTTGACGTGTCTCACATGGGTGAGGTGGAAGTCACAGGTCAGGGAGCCCTTCCTTTTTTACAAAGGTTATTAACCAATGATCTGTCAAAGCTGACAGACGGTAAGGCACTATATACAGCCATGTGTTATGAAGATGGCGGAACGGTGGATGATCTGCTTGTCTACCAAAAAGAAAAGAACAACTATTTGCTTGTGATCAATGCTTCAAATATTGAAAAAGATGTGGATTGGCTGCTGAAACATCAAGGTGGGGAAGATGTTTCGATTAAAAATGTCTCTGATCAAACCGCCTTGTTAGCCCTTCAAGGACCTCATGCTGCTGACATCATCAAAGATGTTGCGGATGAAGAGGTAACATCACTGAAGCCATTTACGTTTTTATCAAAAGCAATCATTGCGCAAAAAGAGGTGCTTGTCTCAAGAACCGGCTACACAGGAGAAGATGGCTTTGAAATCTACTGCCAGTCAGAAGATGCTGTTCACCTTTGGACCGCTTTATTAGATGCCGGACAGCCGAAAGGACTGATTCCATGTGGACTCGGTGCACGTGACACCTTAAGATTTGAAGCAAGACTCCCGCTTTATGGTCAAGAGCTCACGAAGGATATTTCTCCTTTAGAAGGCGGCATTGGTTTTGCTGTTAAAACGGATAAAGAAGCAGATTTTATCGGAAAAGATGCACTTAAAAAACAAAAAGAAGAAGGACCGAAGCGAAAGCTTGTCGGGATTGAAATGATAGATAAGGGGATTCCGCGGACAGACTATCCAGTCTTCTCAGGAGATAAGCAGATTGGTGTAGTCACAACCGGTACACAATCTCCAACATTAAAGAAAAATATTGGGCTTGCCTTGATTGAAACATCAGAGGCGCAGCTTGGGACAGAAGTGGAAGTGCAAGTTCGTAAAAAACGTCTAAAAGCCAAAATCGTCGCCACACCATTTTATAAAAGAGCCAAATAACGAGGAGGAATAGAGGATGAAGCACAGGTATTTGCCGCAAACAGAGCAAGATCAAAAAGAAATGCTGGATGTCATTGGCGTTCAGTCAATTGATGAGCTTTTCTCAGATATCCCAGAGAAAGTCAGATTCAAAGGTGCGTACAACATCAAAGAAGCCGCATCTGAAACAGAGCTAGTGCGGGAATTGTCTCGTCTTGCTGCAAAAAATAAAGATACAGTGGCCTATGCCTCGTTTTTAGGTGCTGGTGTGTATGATCATTACCAGCCTGTGATTGTCGACCATGTGATTTCACGTTCTGAATTTTATACAGCGTACACACCTTATCAGCCTGAAATTTCTCAAGGTGAATTGCAAGCAATCTTTGAATTTCAAACAATGATTGCTGAGCTGACCGGTATGGATCTTGCCAATTCCTCGATGTATGATGGCGGAACGTCATTAGCTGAAGCAGCGATGCTGGCTGCAGGTCATACAAAGAAGAAAAAGATTGTGGTTTCTGAGACGGTTCATCCTGAATCAAGAGCGGTGCTGAAAACATATGCGAAAGGTCAGCATATTGAAGTCGTCGAGGTACCTGCGCGAAAAGGTCAGACCGATCTAGCTGCATTAGAAGAAGCCGTCTGCGACGAAACAGCAGCGGTCCTTGTACAATACCCAAACTTCTTCGGTGTTGTTGAACCATTAAAGGACATTGAACCGATTGCGCATAAAGGGAAAAGTTTATTCATCGTCTCAAGTAACCCGCTTGCACTTGGTTTACTGACACCACCAGGAAAGCTTGGGGCAGATATTGTCGTTGGTGATGCGCAGCCATTTGGCATTCCAGCTGCATTTGGCGGACCTCATTGTGGATATTTCGCTGTGACGAAAAAATTAATGCGAAAAGTGCCGGGGCGTTTAGTCGGGCAAACAGAAGACGAGAACGGTGTGCGAGGATTTGTGCTGACCCTTCAAGCGCGCGAGCAGCATATCCGAAGAGACAAAGCGACTTCAAATATTTGTTCAAACCAAGCATTAAATGCGTTAGCCGCTTCTGTTGCGATGACGGCGCTTGGGAAAACAGGCATCAAAGACATTGCCTATCAAAACGTACAAAAAGCCCATTATGCCAAGACGCAGGCAGAAAAACATGGGTTACAGGCTGAAATAGAGGGTGCTCATTTTAATGAATTTGTGTTGAAACTGAATGAACCTGTGAAAGAAGCGAATGAGCGATTGCTTAAAAAAGGAATCATCGGCGGATATGACTTGGGACGGGATTATCCAGAGCTTCAGCAGCATATGCTCGTCGCTGTGACAGAACTAAGAACAAAAGAAGAAATTGATACGTTCATCAAGGAATTGGGGGATCGTCATGAATAAACAAGATCAGCCGCTTATTTTTGAATTATCCAAAGAAGGAAGAATTGGTTACAGCCTGCCTGATTTAGACGTACCTGAGGAGAAGCTCCCAGATTTATTTGATGAAGCGTATATCCGCCATGAAGATGCTAAGCTGCCAGAGGTTTCTGAACTGGATATTATGCGTCACTACACAGCATTATCTAGGCGTAATCACGGGGTCGATTCTGGCTTTTATCCCCTAGGCTCTTGTACGATGAAATATAATCCAAAGATTAACGAAAAGGTGGCACGTCTTGCAGGTTTCTCGCATGTGCATCCACTTCAAGAGGCAGACACTGTGCAAGGTGCATTAGAGTTACTTTATGATTTAGGTGACCATTTAGAAGAAATTACAGGAATGGACGCCGTGACATTACAGCCTGCGGCAGGAGCACATGGCGAATGGACGGGGCTCATGATGATTCGTGCATACCATGAAGCAAGAGGAGATCTTAAACGAACAAAAGTCATCGTGCCTGATTCTGCTCATGGAACAAATCCCGCATCTGCAACAGTAGCTGGATTTGAAACGATTACGGTGGCATCTAATGAACATGGGCTTGTCGATTTAGACGACCTGCGCCGTGTTGTCAATGAAGAAACAGCGGCTCTCATGCTCACAAATCCAAATACACTCGGCCTTTTTGAAGAAAATATTTTAGAAATGGCTGAAATCGTCCACGGAGCAGGCGGGAAGCTTTATTATGATGGAGCGAACTTAAATGCTGTATTAAGCAGAGCAAGACCGGGGGATATGGGATTTGATGTGGTTCACTTAAATCTTCATAAAACCTTTACAGGTCCACACGGAGGAGGAGGCCCCGGTTCAGGTCCAGTTGGCGTGAAAAAGGATTTGATTCCATATTTGCCAAAGCCAGTGCTTGTGAAGAAAGAAGGTCGTTATTTCTTTGATTACGATCGTCCAGAATCCATCGGCCGTGTGAAACCGTTCTATGGGAACTTTGGTATCAATGTCAGAGCGTATGCGTATATCCGCTCTATGGGACCAGACGGCTTAAAGGCTGTAACGGATCATGCGGTGTTGAATGCAAACTATATGATGCGCCGCTTATGTGCTCATTATGATTTGCCATTTGACCGTCACTGTAAGCATGAATTTGTCCTTTCAGGTAAACGTCAAAAGAAACTAGGTGTGCGGACGCTTGATATTGCCAAACGATTACTTGATTTTGGCTATCATCCGCCAACGATTTACTTCCCGCTAAATGTAGAGGAATGTATCATGATTGAACCAACTGAAACAGAATCAAAAGAAACCCTTGATGCATTTATTGAAGCGATGATTCAAATTGCAAAAGAAGCGGAAGAGAACCCAGAAATCGTACAGGAAGCACCACATACAACCGTTGTGAAACGAATGGATGAAACAAAGGCTGCACGGAATCCAGTGCTGGTTTTTGAAAGAAAATAAAAAGACTCATGGGGGCATTAGCTCCCAGAGTCTTTTTTGTTAGTTCTTTGTTTTAATGCGGCCGCCCCATTTTTTAAAGCCGCCCTTTAAATTATAAATCTCACGACAGCCATTTTTACGTAACGTTTGAGCAGCCTTTCCGCTTCTCAAATTATTTTGGCAATAGAGATAAACAGGCTTGTCAGGACGTATTTCATTTTTGCGCTGCTTTAATTGTGAAAGGGGAATGTTTCTTGCGCCTAAAATATGTCCACCTTCAAACTCATTTGGTTCTCTCACATCAATGAGTTGGGCTTTGCGGTAACCTTTGATAAATTCTGCTTCCGTCAGCGTTTTCATTATGCGCTGCTGATAAATGTAACTGCCGATGGAATAAAGAACGAAAAGTCCACAAAGTGCGAGGACGATATAGTTGAATATTGGCAATACGACTCGACTCCTTCTTGAGCATCAGCACAGTCACCTGTCTGATGGTACGTTTTAGACAAATACTATTATAGTAAAGCAAAAGAAACTTGTCATCATAAATGGTAAGAATTATTTTCAATTCCTTCCCTATTTGATAGACTGATGAAGAGAGAAAATCGGTGGTCACCACCATTATCTAACATTGACTAAGTAAAAGAGAAGGGATTTTATATGCAAAAAGAGAAATGGTGTTTCATTGATACAGGAAACCAAGACCCTGCCTTTAACATGGCAATGGACGAAGCCTTGCTTTATTGGCATAGCGAGAAGCTGATCCCGCCTGTGATCCGTTTTTATGGTTGGAATCCAGCGACATTATCTGTTGGATATTTTCAACATGTTGAAAAAGAAATCAACATGGAAGCGGTTGAGCGCTATGGTCTTGGATTTGTTCGCAGGCCTACAGGAGGCCGCGGCGTTCTTCATGATCAGGAATTGACTTACAGTGTGATCGTGTCAGAAGAGCACCCAGAGATGCCGGCGACGGTGACAGAGGCATACCGCGTCATTTCAGAAGGGATTTTAGAGGGCTTTAAAGAACTAGGACTCGATGCATATTTTGCCATTCCTCGTACAGAAAAAGAAAAAGAAAGCTTAAAAAATCCAAGATCGTCTGTATGTTTTGATGCGCCTTCATGGTACGAGCTTGTTGTAGAAGGTAGAAAAGTAGCAGGCAGTGCGCAAACAAGACAAAAAGGTGTGATCCTCCAGCATGGCTCGATTTTAATTGATCTTGATGAGGATAAATTGTTTGATTTATTTCTTTATCCAAACGATCGGGTGAGAGAGCGGATGCAGCGCAGCTTTAAAAACAAAGCGGTGGCGATCAATGAAATTTCAGATCGAACATGTACGATAGACGATGCGCGTGTTGCATTTAAACGAGGATTTGAAAAAGGATTAAATATCGAGCTTGTGCCTTATGAGCTGACAGATGAAGAGTTGGCATTTGTTCATCACCTCGCCAAAACGAAATACGCCACAGATGATTGGAATTACAAGCGTTAAGACGAAGGACTCTTCTTGTTTTTTAATGGGCGATGGTGTAGAATTGTTATGATTATTAAGTAAAGGTGCATTTTGGAGGGGTTTTATGACTACACCTAGTATGGAAGATTATATTGAACAAATTTATATGCTGATAGAAGAAAAAGGATATGCAAGAGTATCTGATATTGCAGAAGCCCTCGCTGTCCATCCCTCCTCTGTAACAAAAATGGTTCAGAAGCTAGATAAAGATGAATACCTCATTTATGAGAAATATCGTGGTCTAATTTTAACCCCGAAAGGCAAAAAAATTGGAAAACGTCTCGTATACAGACATGAACTGCTAGAGCAATTTTTAAGAATCATTGGTGTAGATGAAGAGAAAATTTATGATGATGTAGAAGGTATTGAGCATCATCTCAGCTGGAACAGCATTGACCGCATCGGCGACCTCGTCCAATTCTTTGAAGAAAACGATGAGCGATCCGTTCAGCTGAAAGCGATTCAAAAGAAAAATGAACAAACAAATCAAGAATCTTAAGAAAAAGGACACCTGTCGAAGGGTGTCCTTTTAAATTGTTGACAAAGGGGTAAAATGTACTTTATTTTAGCTCTTTGTCTTCTTTTCAGCGTGAAAGAAAACCTTTGCAGTCTAGGAAGGACGAGCATCGGAGCGGAGCGAATTTGACATTCGTGAGCACCGGAGCGCAGGACTGACACCGAATGCGAGGGTTTGTCTACACGCTGAAAGGACACCTGGCGATGGGTGTCCTTTTTGAATATAGTTCTAATGAAAGGCAATTGCTCCTACACTATTAATAGTGTGACAGAAAAGGGGGCTCCTTGATGAAGATAGATGGTGTGTTCTCAGGTGGAGGCATTAAGGGTGCAGCACTTGCAGGCGCCTATGAAGCGCTTGAAGCAAGGGGATTTCAATTTGTCCGTCTCGCTGGAACAAGTGCGGGAGCGATCATTGCTTCACTCATCGCAGCGGGTTTTACGAGTCAGGAGATTCGGGAGCTGTTAGACGAAATGGATGAGCATCAATTGCTTGACCGAAGGTGTCAATTCATCCCGTTTAAAATGCTCAGGTGGGTGTCTATTTATTGGCGTCTTGGTCTTTACAAAGGTGACCGTCTAGAAAAATGGCTGACAGACGTGTTAAAACGAAAAGGCGTCACCGTATTTGGGGATCTGAAAAAAGATACGCTCAAAATCGTCGCTTCTGATTTAACAAATGGCAAAATCCTCGTCCTTCCAGATGACCTTCCTTCCTATGGGTTAAATCCAGAACGGTTTTCTGTTGCCAGGGCCATTCGGATGAGCTGCAGTCTGCCGTATTTTTTCGAACCTGTCAAACTGAGGTCTTCAAAGGGAATTTGTACCATAGTGGATGGCGGAGTGCTCAGCAACTTTCCCATTTGGCTATTTGCAGAAGAGAAAAAAAGACCGTTTGTCGGTGTCACATTAACCCCAAACGAAAAAGAACGCCCTCAACATTCCATCCGCAATGCGTTTGAACTGTTTGGCGCTCTATTTGAAACGATGCGTGGTGCTCATGACGAAAGACATATTGCCACAAAACACGAACGTCATATTATTTTTATCCCTGTAGAACACGTCATTGCCACTGATTTTCATCTCATGACAGAAAAGAAAAAGGCGCTCGTCGATCTAGGCAGACAGAAGGCCGAGCAATTTTTAAAGAGCTGGACATTTTAAAATAAGGCGCGATTTTTCTTTTTGTTTTTCTTGCCTTCAATGACTGTCAAATGTGTTTGGCTTTTCTTTTTGAGAAGGACGGGCTTAGACTTGTGGTCAGTCGGCACGCTTCGCAAATGAGTGACCCGGTTTTTCATCTGGCTTTTCGTTTTTGGTTTAGGCTGCTGGTAGCGACGTTTTGATTGTTTGACTGCTTTACGATAAAGATTTCCTTCTGTTCCAGTTCTTCGATTCATCAGCCATCTAAATAAGAAAAATAGAACCGCTCCAATGATCACAACTGATAGCAGCATCGTAAAGAGTCTGCCTGGATTCGTTGTGAGTAAATACACAAATCCCAAAACACCTAAAGCGAAAATAATGGTAAAAGCAGGATGTACTCGGCGATTCATAACTGTCCACCTCCGAAAGAATTTACCGGATTTATAAACTAGATCACTTGATGAGCAGAATCTGATGCTTGTTTCGCAGATGCTTCCTCTAAACGAAGAAGTTCATTAAAACTTGCAATGGCTACCTCGACTTGATCATCAGAGGGTTCTTTTGTTGTGAGCAATTGCAGCCAAAGGCCAGGATAGCCAAGCACTTTAAGCACTGGCACGTCACGGAGTTTGTTTGTGAGCTGAAGCACTTCAAATGAAATGCCCAGAACAACCGGAATAAGCGCCAAGCGATTCAGAACTCTCACCCACAAAGGATCTGTCGGTACGAGTAAATAGACGAACATGCCGACAATGACAGTGAATAAAATAAAGCTGCTGCCGCATCGATAATGCAGGCGAGATTGGCTTTGGACATTTTCCACTGTGATGTCAAGATTCTGTTCATAGCAGTTTATGACTTTATGTTCTGCCCCATGATATTGAAATACCCTTTTAATTAAAGGGGTCATGGAAATAAAGTAAATATAGCCTAATAACAGGATCAATTTAAAGAATGTTTCCACTGCAATTTGTGCGAAGTTTCCAGAAAACACCGGACGCACAAGTTCGGCTAAAAAGACAGGCACTAAAGTAAAGACAAATTTACTAAAAAGAAGAGAGAGAACTCCGATCACAGCAATGCCAAAGATCATTGATAATTTCGAGCTTTTTTGTTCTTTTTCAAGAGAATGATCTTCAGAAGGATCTAAGTCATAGCGCTCGCTGGAGAAGTTTAAGTGCTTACTGCCGTTTGCGCTTGCTTCAACAAGTGCAGCAACACCCCTGACAAAAGGGATTTTCTTAAGAAAGGCGGTTCGTTTATTGGAGGTCCGGGGAAGCTTTAAAAACTCAATCGACTCATCCTTACGCCGAATCGCTGTCACATAGTTCATTTTACCTCCGAACATGACACCTTCCACAACTGCCTGCCCTCCATATGCTGGAGGTTTTGTTTGATTGGACATATTTCATCAACCTGCCTGTTTCCTGTAATTTACATGCATTTCCTTATACCTTTATTGTACAGGAAAAGAGGGGAAATCACTAGCTCACAGGTCGATTATCTACTAGAATTCTATCTACCTCTTTTTAGCCAGTATACCCTGTTATAAAAATTTTACACTCTCGCACGGAAATCCTTTTTTTTTCATGACATTTTGGACATACTACTTGCTGGAGGTGTTCATATGAAACGTGATGAAAAGAAAAACCAAGAAGAAAAAAATCAATCAGTACAAACGTCTTCAATGGTGGCAAGGGCAGCAGCTACAGGTTTTGTCGGCGGAGTTTTTTGGGGCTTTATCGGATTTCTGACCCATATGTTTCATTTTTCAGAGGTGAGTCCAAATATGCTGTTGCAGCCATTTGTGCTTGGTGAATGGAAAAAAGGCGGACTTGGTACATTTATGAGTATTGTACTTTTAGGGATTTTATCTATTGGAGCAGCCTTTATTTATTATGGACTGCTCAAACGGATCAAAGGTTTTTGGATGGGGCTGATCTATGGCGCGATTTTATGGCTGCTTGTTTTTTATGTATTTAATCCTATATTCCCCGATGTGAAGCAAGTGCAAGATTTGCAGCAAAGCACCATTGTGACGACATTTTGCCTATATATTTTATATGGCATGTTTGTCGGATACAGTATTTCATTTGAATACAATGAATTAACGAGTCAGAAGCTTGCAAGGGCACTCGGGAAAAAGACAGAATAAAGTGTAAATCCACCATTCATATGATAAAATTATTTTTGGAAACGAAAGGTTTCTAAGGAAAAAGAAACAGACATCGATATAGAGTGAATTAGGGTGAAGGAGTGGTCATATGCCTCATTTTCTAGTGCTGAATGGGCCCAACTTAAATAGGCTCGGCAAGAGAGAGCCAGGAGTTTATGGAAGTAAAACATTAACAGATTTAGAAACGGATTTGTTTCAGTTTGCAGAAAGAGCAAATATTCAATTGACGTTCTTTCAATCGAATCACGAGGGAGATTTGGTCGATGCGCTCCATGAAGCAGAAGATCAGTACGATGGCGTCGTGTTTAACCCGGGTGCTTTTACCCACTATAGCTATGCACTGAGAGATGCCATTGCAAGTATTACGTTACCTGTCATCGAAGTACATATCACAAATGTTCATAAGAGAGAGGAATTCCGCCATCATTCGGTTCTTGCTCCAGTATGCCAAGGTCAAATCGTTGGACTTGGTTTAGAAGGATATAAATTGGCGATTCGTTATTTAGTCAGTGAAGGGGGAGCAGTATCATGAAACTTGAAAAACTAAGAAAACTTTTAGCCGAATTAGACATAGATGGTTTAGTGATTACAAGCAGCTTTAATTTACATTATATGACGAGTTTTACTGGATCAGCCGGTCTTGCCATCGTTTCAAAGGATCGAGCCGCCTTTATTACGGATTTTCGTTACACGGAGCAAGCCAAGGATCAAGTAAAGGGCTATGACATCATTGAACATAAAGGAAACATTGTGGAAACTGCTGTCCAAACGGCAAACGAATTTGGGGTGAAACGTCTTGGTTTTGAACAAAACCATATGACATTTGCCACCTACCAGCAGTACTCGGGGAAAGCAAGCGGTATCGAGCTTGTTCCAGTCTCAGAATCAGTTGAAAAGTTGCGCTTGATTAAGTCTAATGAAGAGATTAAGATATTAGAGGAAGCTGCGAAGATTGCAGATCATGCCTTTGATCATATTCTCACGTACATCAAGCCGGGCCTGACAGAAATTGCGGTCATGAACGAGCTTGAATTTTTCATGAGAAAAGAAGGGGCAGAAGGATCTTCATTCGATATGATTGTTGCCTCTGGCGTTCGTTCAAGCCTGCCACACGGGAGAGCGAGCGAAAAGGTGATTGAATCTGGCGACTTGGTGACACTGGATTTCGGTGCCTATTATAAAGGCTATTGTTCAGACATGACAAGAACCATTGCTGTAGGAACACCAAGCGACAAATTAAAGGAAATTTATCATATCGTATTAGAAGCAGAAAACGCTGGTGTGGATAAAATCAAGCCAGGCTTAACAGGAAAAGAAGCTGATCGCATCACACGAGACATCATTGAAAAGTATGGCTACGGTCAATACTTCGGGCATTCGACTGGACATGGGCTTGGTATGGAAGTACATGAAGCACCTGGCCTTTCCTCACGCTCAGATGTCGTGTTAGAAGAGGGAATGGTTGTGACAGTTGAACCAGGCATTTACTTGCCGGATGTCGGCGGCGTGAGAATTGAGGATGATATCGTCCTGACAGCTGACGGCAATAAACGATTGACCCACTCACCGAAAGAACTTATCATATTATGATGGTGAAATGTAGGAGGATGACAAAATGATTTCAGTAAACGATTTTCGTACAGGCCTGACAATTGAAGTGGACGGCGGTATTTGGCGTGTAGTGGATTTCCAACACGTAAAACCAGGAAAAGGCGCAGCGTTTGTCCGTTCGAAACTGCGTAACCTGCGTACAGGTGCGATTCAAGAGAAAACATTCCGTGCAGGTGAAAAAGTAGCGAAAGCTCAAATTGAAACAAAAACAATGCAATATTTATATGCAAATGGCGATCAGCATGTATTCATGGATACAAGCTCATACGAACAACTTGAACTAAGCGAAGCGCAAATCAAAGATGAGCTGAAATATTTGCTTGAAAATATGTCGGTTCAAATCGTCATGTACGGTGATGAAACACTTGGAGTAGAACTTCCAAACACTGTAGAACTTGAAGTAGTAGAAACAGAGCCTGGTATTAAAGGCGATACAACATCAGGTGGATCAAAACCTGCAAAAACAGAAACTGGTTTAATCGTGAACGTTCCTTTCTTTGTGAACCAAGGTGATAAACTAGTGATCAATACATCTGACGGTTCATACGTTTCAAGAGCGTAATGAACGGAGAGAGACTGTAAACCTCGTGTTTACAGTCTCAGCGTGTAGGCAAACCCTCGCATTCTTTGTCAGTCCTGCGTGCTGGTGCTCACGAATGTCAAATTCGCTCCGCGCCAGTACTCGTTCTTCCTAGACTGCAAAGGTTTTCTATCACGCTGAAAAGAAGACAAAGGGATAAAATCAAGTTCATTTTATCCCTTTGTCAACTATCTGAGACTGTAAAC